>CAYTNI010000077.1:0-10470 GCA_964439115.1 uncultured Saprospiraceae bacterium | reverse complement strand
TCACGCCCAAATTCAGAAATATCGCCCGATGCAGACAGCCGGGTACCATCTTCCCAAAAATAATTGCACAAAATCGGCAAGCGACGATAGCGAAAATGCCGGGATACCTCCTCCCCTGCTACCTTAAATAATTCTTCCACATACTGTGGCATGGTAAACAGTGAAGGGCCTGCATCGAAGCGATACCCATCCTGCACAAACTCTGAAAGTTTCCCTCCGGGATAAGCATTGGCCTCAAAAACCTCCACTTCATGACCTGCAGAAGCCATGCGGACTGCTGCTGCAAGCCCTGCAATTCCCGCACCGACAATCCCTATTTTCATAACGCGACTAATTTAAATCCAGCAGAAAAACGCCAGCGCCTGAGTATGGTTTTCATAAGTTCAGCGCGTATCATCCAGCGATTCGATTTCCGGAAGAGCAAAACTATTGACGGGCTCATTGCGCTGCAAAAAATTACACCAAATACAGTCTGATTTGCCACAACCGGTATAAAACTCCTGCGCCATGATGCTTTCGTAAGTCTTCAAAATTAAAGATTTGAATCCGGCAATCTCTATAGGGTCAAATTCCAGCTCAAAGGTTTTAAAATACCCGGAGGCGTCGGGGTCCAAAAACGTGAGCCCCCCCTTTTTTACCATCCTGGAACTAAGATCAAAACTCTCGTAGAGAATCTTGTAAAACGCAAGCTGTCGCCAGAAAGGCTTGCCGAAGGGGTCTTTTTCCGAAGGGCCGCTTAATTTACTGCGGTCGGGCTTCCCCGTTTTGTAATCGAAGACCACCACTTCGAGTTGCGGATGAAATTCGATTTTGTCAATGACTCCGGTAAGCGGAACCCCCTCAAGATGCGTTCTGCGGATGGTATATTCCACCTTCACATCGCGATGTACCCGCCAATCTTCCTGCCGGTACAAGCCCTCTATCCGACTAAGGCCGGTTTGGAGATAGTGGTCAAACCGCCCTGGAGCAAACCTACACTCCAGTCTGCGCATTTCTTCTTCAAATAAATATTTGAATGTCGTCAAATCCGGAAAAGTATGATCCCGGTCTGCCAGCATGCGTTCAAAAAACCGTCGAAGCGCCAGGTGTAATGCCGTGCCATAAGCCCCATAGTCGCTCAGAGGCGCCGGCACACGCAAGACCTGAAGATGGTAAAACTCCACCGGACAATTGAGGTATTGATTCAACCCTGAAATGCTTAGTGCGAAGCCTTCGAGCAGTGCGGCCACATGTTCGCGATCAGGCATTTGAAGGCTTGGCTTAGGCACTTCCTGCAGCGAGGTGAGCAACCCTTTGGCTACTTCGGTTTGGGGTAGCATGCAGGAATGGGGGGTGATGTCCAGGGCTTCCTGCATCTCGTCCACGAATCTGGCGGCTGAAAGTGCCTTGCCTTGAGCATTTTCCCGGCTCCAGGATATCTGCAACCAGCTTTTTGCCCGCGTCATCGCCACGTAAAATAGGCGGCGGCGAGCTTCCAGCTCGTCGGCTGCTCCGGAACGGGTCAGCGTGTCGGGTAGCGGAAAATGTACTCCACCACCCCGGCTGCCGGGCTCCCACTCCGCCTTAACCGCATCGAGCACAAAAACGCGGTCAAACTCCAGGCCTTTAGCACTATGCGCAGTAAGCAGTTGAATCCCCACAAAAGGCTCGGCCTGCCGCTGAACTTCTATCGCCAAATCATTATCCGTGTAGCTTTCAATAATTTCCAGGAGTCTGTCTAAAGACATGCGATATCTGTTTCGCTGACTCTCCCGCTCTACCACGTCGAAAAAGGTGCGCAGCACTTCCATGGCGGAAATGGCTTCCCGCTGGCTCAGCAGGTGATTCAGCAATCCGCTACGGTTAATAATACACTCCACAAAGCCGGTGAGATTTTCATTGACCATCGCGCATTGCAAATCGTCGAGGGCCTTGTTCAGACGGTGGAATGCCCCCATATCGGTGATGCCCGCAGCGTCCAGCATATCCGGATTGCCTATGGCGGTGCGCCAGAGCGGCCGCTCGCCATCCACGCGTGCCAGGTATAGCGCCAGCTTACTTATATCCGCAGGTGGGATACCGAGAAAATCCACGTGCAGAAGCCGAAACAACAAATTTTCTCCACTTCCGGGATACCTCGCCTCGATTGCAAAATACCGCAGCAAGTCCAGTAAATTTTGCACGAGCGGCATCTTCAGAATATCGGGCCGACGTCGCGTCTGGTACGGGATCTCGGAGCGCTCCAACATGCGCTGTAAGGGCTCTATCTGTCGATGGCGGGCATAAATGACGGCAATGGTTTCGAGAGGAACACCTTCTGCATGCCATGCCTGAATCTGTTGAAGGATGGCGGTACTTTCGTGCAATGGATTGGGAAAAACTGTCAGCAATGGCCTCTGCTCCAGACCTGCAAATTCCGGATTTTTAGCCTTCAGCAGTTTTTCAATACCCAGATCGGCAAACTTGTTGACCACCCGTAGCGCATTTTTCTGAATAACAGAAGAAGCAGCGTCGAGAATATGTTGGGAAGAACGGTAATTGTTGGGCAGGACAATCAGTTCGATGCTATCTGCAAAAGTCTGAATAAAATGCGCCAGGTTGTGGAGACGAGCTCCCTGGAATTCGTACACCGACTGGTCATCGTCACCTACGATAAACACATTGGGGGTGTCCCAATAATCTATTAACTGATGGAGGATTTCGTTCTGAGCACCGTTCGTGTCCTGGTATTCATCTACCAGAAAGTAGAGATAGCGCTCCTGGTAATTGCGCAGCAGGAACTCGTGTCGTTCAAAGGCGCGCAAAACCCAAAGAATCATATCATCATAATCGTAACGCCGCGCCTTGAGCATGGCCTCCTCATACTGCGGGAACAGATGGGCAGCAGCGCGAAGTCGCTCCATTTTAGCACACTCTGCCTCAAAAAGCGATTGCTTCAATCCCCCTTTCTGGAAGCCCTTCCCATTTCGGGTATAGCGAAAATCCGGGCGCTTCGGCAAATCTTCACAATAGGCGTCCACACAACCGGAGATGTACTCAGGCGTCCAGTCTTCACGCTTCATGAGTTGTATGAGGTCTCTGAACTGTCGCTCGTAAATATAGGGATTGGTTTGCCCTGCGCGAAGCGGATGCTCGGGGTGAAGGCTGTCGAGAATTTGCCGGCATATTTCGATGCGCTCCAGGTCGGACACAGGCTCCAGGTCGCGACGACCAAACCACTCTAAATTGTCCTGAATGATGGCATTGCAAAATGCGTGAAAAGTAAAAATGGGCACATGATGAGCCTCCGGCCCAATAAACCGGAGCAAGCGAGCACGCATGGCATTCACCCCCGCATCCGTAAACGTCAGGCATAGGATGTTTTCCGGCCGGGTATCGGTTTCGGTAAGAATACACCCTACGCGGGCTGCGAGGATGTGGGTCTTACCTGACCCGGGGCCGGCAATTACAGCTACGGGCCCCTCTATGTGGGTAACCGCTTGACGCTGATAGGCATCCAGTTGGTCCATGGCCTTAGCAAAGGCCTCCTCGTGTCGTTGCTTTGCCCCGGAGGCATTGGCGTGCATGTCGTGCTTTTTAGAATTGGAAAGGTACGGTTTTTACAGCGTATCTTTGCCACAAAACCGGATTGAATTGTATTTCGTTCAATGGCCATTTGTTGTATCCGGCAGCCACTACGCGGAATACCTGTTTACAGCAAACACTACCCGATGTGGAATTCTTCAGGAAAATGGCTTGCCTGGTGTACCGGGCTCCTGGTGGGTCTTTGGGGGCTGGGCAATTTGTGTACAGGCCCACTGCAACATTGGTTTATTTTCCGCCCCACCAGACTTGACCAGGGTTATAAATTCATCTTTGAGGCCGGCTACGAAGAACTTTTTATCGAAACCCCTGATGGAGGGCGTTTGAATGCCCTGTGGTTCAGGACAGATTCCGTTCCGCGCGGGGTTGTGCTGTATTTCCATGGCAATGCCGGTGATTTACAGCGCTGGGGTCATTTACACCAGTTTTTCAGACGACAAGGATACGACTTCCTGGTGTATGACTATCGCGGCTATGGAAAAAGTACCGGGAAACGCAGCCAGGCAATAATGTATGAAGATGCGTTGGCCATGTATCGCTTTGTACGGCAGCATTATCCCCCGGAAAAAATTTTGCTCTACGGAAGATCCTTAGGCACAACCTTTGCCAGCCGTGTCGCAACTACGGAGCAGGCAAAAATGCTGGTGTTGGAAACGCCATTTCTCAGCATGACCAATTTGTTTTATACCTACTACCCTTTCCTTCCGCATGTTTTTTTCTTCCGCTATACTTTTCCCAATGACGAACATTTACAAAAAGTACGCATGCCGATAGTCATTTTCCAAGGTACCGATGACCTGGTAGTACCTTATCGCTGTTCAGCCAGGCTGAAACCATTCCTTAAAGAAAGAGATTATTTTTTCACCATTCCCGGAGGAGGGCACAATAATCTCCTGTTCTATGACATTTACAACCTCAAAATGGAGGAAATACTTTTGCAGTAAACTGCCATGTATGTCAACGGTTTTATATTTGCATTCCATAACCGCATTCTGTTTTCTTTGATTAAAAGACTATGAATATACAGCAAGCTCAAATTCTGATTGAAAAAATCAACGCCCTCTGGCGAAGTATGACCACCACACCAGGTCAAATCTCTGCTATTGAGCGCGACCTGATGCTCAGTTATATACGGAATTTATACGAGACCTTCGCTTTGGAGTTTCCCGCTCCGGTGCAGGCACAGAACCCACAGCCACCCACCTACGAACCTATAGCTCCCAAAGCCGCTGCTGTGCCACCGCCACCGCCAACGGCAAAACCAATGCCGGAGAATGACCCGCCACAGCCGAAGATCATTGCTCCGCCACCACCCAAACCCACCCCCGAAAAGGTCAGCATACCGGATGTGGCTACTCCGATATCTAAAAGTTCTAAGCACTTTGATATCCTGTTTGTCGCTTCCACTTCGGGAGATTTGTCCGACAAACTGAGCCGACAGCCCATCTCTGACCTAAACAAAGCATTTGCCATCAACGACAGACTTCTTTATATCAATGACTTGTTCGGAAAAGACCCGCATGTTTTTGCCGATACCATACGCGTATTGGATCGCTTCCAGAATATCGCCGAGGCTAAAGCACTCCTACTGGATTTGGCGGAACAATACAAATGGCTTGACGAAGCACGCGCTGAAACAGCTCACGCCTTTGTTCAGTTGATACAAAGAAGATACCTGAAATAATATCGCTATGAAACATATTGCAGTATTCACCTCTGGAGGTGATTCCCCGGGCATGAATGCCTGTATCCGCGCCGTGGTGCGCACCGCTCTGTACGAAGGATTGAAAGCCACCGGGATTTTTCGTGGCTATCAAGGCATGATTGAAGGCGAATTCCAGGAAATGAACGCCCATCACGTCAGCAACATCATACAATCCGGCGGAACCATTCTCCAATCTGCCAGAAGTAGCGACTTCCGCACCCCGGAGGGACGGCGAAAAGCCTACGAGAACATCAAAGCACATGGCGTAGATGGAATTGTCGCTATCGGAGGAGATGGGACATTCACCGGAGCCAATATATTCATGCAAGAGTATCCCGAAATTTCCATTGTGGGATGCCCGGGAACCATAGATAACGACCTTTTCGGCACAGATTACACCATAGGTTACGATACGGCTATCAATACCGCCATGATGGCAATTGACAATATCAAAGATACTGCAAATGCCCACGGAAGATTGTTTTTTGTAGAGGTGATGGGCCGCGATGCCGGATTTATAGCCTTGCTGTCCGGCCTGGCCACAGGTGCTGAAGATATTTTAATTCCGGAGTTCCATACTGACCTGGATGACCTGGTGAACAGACTCGAGCAGGGTTTCCAAAAAAAGAAAAACTCAAGCATCGTCGTAGTTGCAGAGGGCGATGATGCCGGGGGAGCGTTGTACGTCGCTGAACAGGTAAAAAAGCGGCTCACCAGGGAAACTGATATTAAAGTTACCATCCTGGGGCATGTACAACGCGGAGGGCGCCCTACCTGTATGGATCGGGTAAGAGCCAGCCGTATGGGGATGGCTGCAGTTTATGCATTGATGGAAGGACAAAAGGGTATTATGGTGGGAGAAATTAACCGCCGGATTTCCTACACACCGTTTGAACAAACCATCAAACACAACTTCGAAATAAACCCCAGCCTGCTAAAAATGGTTAAAGTATTAGCTTAGGCGTAATAAAACCTAGGCTAATCAGACGAATATGGCCAAACTGGGTTCAAATCGGTTGCGTCAGAGTATCCGCTTCGCCATTCAGTTCAGCGCAATGGTGGTAATTTTGCACCTGCTGCGCACCATCACCGGCTTTCCTCCCTTAGGCTGGGGTATTTATCCACGAGAAAGCGAGGGTATCTCAGGCATCGTATTTTCCCCATTTCTACATGGTAGCTGGAGCCATCTGTTCTCCAACCTGCCCCCGCTGTTCGCACTTACTTTCATTATTTTTTATTTTTACAGACGCACAGCCTGGTCTGCTTTTCTGATGATGTACCTGCTCACCGGTGTGGCTGTATGGATTTTTGGGCGTTCTGTCTGGCATATTGGCGCCAGTGGTGTCGTTTATGCCATGGTCGCTTTCGTATTTTGGAGCGGTATCTTCCGGCGAAATATCAAGTCCATCATCCTGGCACTTATCGTGCTCATGTATTACGGATCCATGTTCACCGGGATTTTCCCTGGTGAAAAAGGCGTTTCATGGGAAAGCCATCTGCTCGGCGCCCTCGCAGGCATTTTCACGGCATTCTGGTTCAAAAACCAGCAGGAAAAAGACGAGGCTCCTCCCCGTTACTCCTGGGAAGACGAAGAAATGCCCGCAGATCAGCCTTTCTATTTCGACAGGGATGTCTTTGAAAAGCCCAAATCAGAACGGAGAGGCGAATAGTTCTTAACTTTGCGGGATGGAAAATTCGAATCGCGTACTACTCGTCATTTTAGACGGATGGGGGCACGGACAAATACCGGCCGCCGATGCTATCGCCCAGGCCGATACGCCTTTCATTGATAGCCTACACAGGGACTATCCCAACAGCGAACTCATCACCTACGGTGAAGACGTGGGGCTTCCCGATGGTCAAATGGGCAACTCGGAAGTTGGCCACCTTAACATAGGCGCCGGACGCATCGTCTATCAGGAGCTTGCACGCATCCACAAAGCCGTAAGAGAAAAGGAACTTCATACGCACCCCGTCATACTTAATGCCATGGAGTATGCGGCCAAATACGATAAAAATATCCACTTCATAGGACTGGTATCCGATGGTGGCGTACACTCCCACATCAACCACCTTAAAGACCTTTGCGATATTGCGGCAGCGCATCAGCTCGGTCAAAAAACTTTTGTACACGCTTTTATGGATGGCCGCGATACGGATCCACAAAGTGGCCTTGGCTTCCTGGAAGACCTTCTCTCGCACAATGCCAATAATGGTATTCGGCTTGCATCCATTATCGGGCGCTATTATGCCATGGATCGCGACAAACGCTGGGAACGCGTAAAACTCGCCTGGGATTTGCTCGTGACGGGTCAAGGAGAAATCACCCAAAACCCCTTGAATACAGTAGCTCAGCGATATGCCTCCGGTGAAACCGATGAATTCCTCAAGCCCATTATCTGCACCGACACATCCGGGCTCCCCCTGGCGCTCATCCGCGAAGGCGATGTAGTCATCTCCTTTAATTTCAGAACCGACCGGCCTAGAGAAATTACTACCGTACTCACCCAGGAGGACATGCACGAATATCAGATGCATACCCTGCCTCTTCACTACATTACCATGACGCGGTACGACGATACCTACCGAAACGTGGAAGTAATATTCCAAAAGGACGATGTATCCAACACCTTGGGCGAAGTGCTGGAAAAAGCAGGAAAAACCCAGGTTCGGATTGCCGAAACCGAGAAATACCCCCACGTTACCTTTTTCTTCTCAGGTGGGCGGGAGGCTCCATTTGCCGGCGAACGACGCATACTCATCCCTTCTGCCAAAGTAGCCACCTATGACCTGAAACCGGAGATGAGCGCCCCGGAAATTACCACCGCCATCATTGGCGATATTCAGTCCCACACCCCGGACTTCATCTGCCTCAACTACGCCAATGCCGACATGGTGGGGCATACCGGTGTTTTTGAAGCTGCCAAAAAAGCAGCCGAAACGGTGGATAACTGCATGCAGCAACTTGTCAGCGCAGCCCTGGCAGCAGGCTACGATATCATCGTTATTGCCGACCACGGCAATTCCGATTTCATGATTAATGAAGATGGAAGCCCCAATACGGCGCACTCCAAAAATCCTGTGCCATGCATTTACGTCAGCAATCGGGCATCCGGGGCAAAAGTCCTACCTGGGAAACTTGGCGATATAGCTCCTACCATTCTTAGTTTGATGGGGCTTCAGATACCTTCGGAGATGACCGGTGCTATTCTAATCCAGCGTTGAGTCTTCAGGGAAAGCCTACAAAAAAGCGATCCGAGCCTGGGGCCGGACCGCTTATCTTTTTTGTAGTGTCTTCGGTTTACCCCACAGAATCAGCCAGTTCTTTGCCGGGCTTGAACTTTACCACCGACTTGGCAGGAATTTCAATTTTGGCATTGGTTTTGGGGTTACGGCCTGTACGGGCATCGCGTTTGTTAACAGAGAACGTACCGAAACCGATAAGCGTTACTTTGTCACCGTCCTTGAGCGCACCAGCGATGCCATCGAGCACTGCGTTGAGTGCATCTCCAGCCTGAGCCTTGGTGATTCCAGCATCACCGGCAATTTTGCTGATCAAATCTCCTTTGTTCATCGTGAAATGAGTTTGGTTAAAAAATGTTTATGCAAATTTAACGTTAATATTATATTGTGGAACTTTTTGGCTCTAAAAATGTCATAACTCAAATATTTTCAGGCAATACGATTCTAAAATGATTCAAAAAAAGCATCTCCTCTATCTCCTCCTGGGGCTTTTTCTCGTCGGCGGTACCGCATGTCAGCGAAAAAGCGGATGCCCCACAGCAGAATATACGCAGATGAAAACCAATCGCAAGGGCGAACTTTCGAGCAAAGGGGGTAAGTCGCAATTATTTCCTAAACACATGCGTCGCGGGTAGTCGTTTTCAGCCTTTGCGCTCCCAATTCCTGTAACGGGCGGTTTCTTCAAAAACTCTTAGCAATATAAGGCGATCCTGAATATCAAGCATGGTGTTCTTTCGGCTCATGATGCGTTCCGCGGAGGAAAAGGCTTTCTCCAGCAGAAATGTCTGGTATCCTGATGCTCCTCCCCATGCGAAAGAGGGTACAAAAGTTCGAGGAAATCCAGAGCCGAAAATATTAGAGGAAATTCCCACCACGGTTCCAGTATTGAACATGGTGTTGATAGCCGTACGGGAATAATCTCCAAGGAACAAACCGCAAAACTGAAGTCCCGTGGGTAAAAAACGCTCCTTAGGGTAATTCCACAGCTTGACTTCTTCGTAGGTGTTCTTTAGATTGGAACAATTTGAATCCGCTCCGATATTGCACCATTCTCCGACTACCGAATTACCCAGGTAGCCATCATGAGATTTGTTGGAATTGCCAAAAAATACACAATTATTCATCTCACCGCCGACCTTACAGCCCGGCCCAATAGTGGTAGGCCCATAAATTTTGGCTCCCATTTTGATGATAGCCTCCTCCCCCACCGCCAGGCCACCCCGAATCAGACAACCTTCCATGACCAAGGCATTCCTACCTATATACACCGGGCCGTTTTTTGCATTGATGGTAGCATACTCCATCTCAACACCTTCCTCCAGGAATACCCTTCCAGCGCCAATCACGCGGTTAGTCTCGCTGATAGGATGTGAAGTTCTGCCGGAAGTAAGCAATTGAAAATCGGCTTCCAGCGCCGGGCCATTAAGCCTGAATATATCCCAAAGATGATTGATTTTAAGAAACTCAGTATCCTGAATATCTACTCCCCGCAACTCCCCAATATCTTCGTCGCGAACCAGGCGCTCGATTTGGTCGCCATCAAGACGAGCCATTATCAGTTCATCATTGCGCAAATAAACTTGCCCGGGCTCCATCTCGCTGAGCAACTTAATCAATTGCTCTGATGGCAATACAGACCCATTAATTAAGAAGTTATCGGAACCGTATTCAATGGTAAACTTACCCGCGAGGTAGTCTTGGGTAATATACGAAACCTTGGAGCGAAGCCAATGCTCCCACTTTTCCCGAATAGTAAGTATCCCAACTCTGATTTCGCAAACAGGTCGGAGATAAGTGAATGGGAGAAGCTCTCCTCGGGTTTCGCTATCAAACAATATAATATTCATATCCCGAAGGTATAACGGGAAATAGCCGTTTAGACGTATATGCGCCGGTATTTTTTTCCAAAGGGGTCAGCGTGGCCTTACCGAACGAATCAACCCTGCTTGGAAAAACGGGTG
>CAYTNI010000076.1:0-10478 GCA_964439115.1 uncultured Saprospiraceae bacterium | reverse complement strand
AACTGACCAGCACAGCAGCAAAAATAGACGACATTCCTGTCTTTGCTCCTGCTTCCTCATTTACCGCTGATCGCGTAAAACTGCCCGTAGTAGGAAAAGCTTGAAAAAAAGCACTGCCAATTTTGGAAATGCCCAAAGCAAGCAGCTCCTGGTTGGTATCTATCCGATAGGTCTTATGACGAGCCGCAAGCGCCCGGGCTATCGCCAGTGATTCAATAAAGCTAATCAGACAAATGGTCAAAGCCAGAGGCAACAAATCGCCAATAACCTCCCGGGACAATAACGGCACCTCAAAGGCAGGCAAACCCTTCGGCACTTCTCCTACAATATCTACTCCAAATGCCGGAAGGTTGGCGGCCCAAACCACCGTAGTTCCTACTATCACTGCAATGAGCCCCCCTGGCAAATTTTTGCGAATGCGCTTCAACAGCAAAATCAACCCGATTCCGGCTAAGCCAATGGCAAGCGTCACCAAATTGGTCTGCGCTAAATGCAAGGATGTCTGTATCAGAATATCCTGTAGGCGATTCGTCTGCGCCACTTCAATACCTAATAAGTACTTCAACTGACTGAAACCAATGATGAAGGCCGCAGCCGAGGTAAACCCCGAAATTACAGGATGGGAAAGAAAATTTATTAGAAAGCCCAATCGCAATACGCCTAATACAACCTGAATTACCCCAGCAAGCAATGCGGTTGCAATCGCCAGACTTACAAACATCTCTGTGCCGGGTTCCGCAAACTGACCCACTCCGGCAAGTACCAACAAGGATACCAAAGCCACAGGCCCTACCGATAAATGCCGAGAACTCCCAAAAAAGGCATACAAAAACAAGGGCATAATACCCGCATACAATCCATAAATGGGCGGCAAACCCGCCAATAGCCCGTAGGCCATTCCCTGAGGTACCAACATAACCCCGACAGTCAAGCCTGCCTGTAAATCTCCTAACCATTCCTTTTTTGTGTACCGAGGAAGCCACTCCGCAATGGGCAAATACTTTCCTAATGTCATTATCTTCAGGTTAATTTTTGATCCCAGGCGCTAATTTATGAAAAAACCTTCATGTTTTGTCAAATTTCCGGCTATTAACTCCAGATTAATTCAATTTGGATATCACAAAACACCTTACCTTTGAGAAGATTTAATCCTTACCCACAATGAGTGACGTCAAACTCTTCGCCGGTACGAAATCCAAGTATCTCGCAGAGCGCATAGCCTATTATTATGGTAAAGATCTGGGACATATCCAGGTTAACCGATTCAGTGACGGTGAAATGCAACCTGTCATTAACGAGTCCGTCCGCGGAGACTTTGTCTTCTTCATCCAGTCCACTATCTCTCCAGCCGACAACCTCATGGAGTTGCTCCTAATGATTGATGCCGCACGCCGTGCTTCATCCGATTACATCACGGCTGTCATCCCCTATTTCGGCTATGCACGCCAGGATCGCAAAGACAAGGCACGCGTTCCCATTTCTGCCAAGCTCATAGCCAACCTGCTGGAAGCCGCCGGCGCCAACCGCGTGATGACCATGGACCTGCACGCTGACCAAATCCAGGGTTTCTTTGACATCCCCGTGGATCACCTCCGCAGTGAAGCTATTTACATCCCCTATCTGGAACAGCAGAATCTCAGCAATGTCATTTTCTCATCCCCTGATGTCGGCGGCGTAAAAAGGGCGCGTATCTACTCCAAACATTTCAAAACCGAGCTGGTCATCTGCGATAAATACCGCGAAAAAGCCAATCAAATTGCCGGCATGACCGTCATTGGTGATGTGAGTGGCGCCGATGTTATTCTCGTAGATGACCTGATTGATACCGCCGGTACTCTGTGCCGGGCAGCCGAAGCCCTTGTGGAAAAAGGCGCCAATTCCGTCAGAGCACTTTGTACCCACCCCGTACTATCCGGCAAAGCTTATGAAAATATCGAAAACTCCGTACTCACTGAAGTCCTGGTGTGCGATACCCTCCCACTCCTCCGCGAAACACCCAAAATTAAAGTACTTTCAACGGCTATGCTCTTCTCCCGCGCCATCCGCAATATGCACGAACATCGCTCCATCTCAGCTCTGTTCTTCGAAGGATAAAGCATCAAATGAAAAAATATTAAGCTCTTTTGCAGGATTACTGAAAAAATTCTATCTTTGCGTGCCTTTTTAAGGGCATACAGTATAAAGCGGTAAGAATCATGGAAATAATTGCAATTCAAGGTCATCCCAGAGCTGATCTGGGCAAAAAAGGCACCAAAGCCGTACGCAAGGAAGAACAAATCCCATGCGTAATGTACGGTCCGGGGTATTCAGAGCATTTCGCCACCGACATAAGCAGCGTTCGGCACCTCATCTATACGCCGGATTTCAAAGTAGCTGAGGTCGCTTTGGGTAACAACAAGCACCGTTGCATCGTCAAAGATGTACAATACCATCCCGTCAGCGAGAAAATCCTACACATTGACTTTCTTCGCCTCACCGAAGGACACCCTGTAAAGGTTGAAGTTCCGCTGCGGTTTTCCGGCAGCGCCGTTGGTGTGAAAGCCGGTGGTAAGCTTCAGCAAAAAATGCGCCGCGTTAAAATCAAAGCTATGCCCGAATTCTTGGTCACTGAGCTCAAGTTGGATATTACCAGCCTGGAAATGGGCCAGTCCATGCGCGTTCGCGACATTACGCCGCCTGCTAATATCGAAATCCTCAATGCCGGCAGCACTCCGGTAGCTACCATTGATATCCCGCGCGCCCTCCGTAGCGCCAGCGCAGCAGCAGAAAAGTCCGGTAACAAGTAACTTTCTTCTTTGTTCATACACCTGAAAGCAATTGACCTTCTTCCTTATTTACAAGGGGAGGTCAATTGCTTTTTTATTTTAGGCCACTCCCGTCTCCCAGCGAAAACAAGCGCCAAACTTCCCACTCCTTCCCGTTATAGCGAAGACAAGCCAAAGACTCCACAGGAAATGACCTTTCGTAATCCTTTCCTGAAAAATATGCCCAGGCCTGCGGAAATACATCCTGGCTCAAATCCCTATGGGCTATGGTCATGTGTGGGTGGAAACCATGAGGTTGGCTACTACACAGCCCAAAGCCCCTCTCTAAAAATTCAACCAGCTGATGCTCCAATGTCTCCAGCGC
The DNA here is from genome assembly GCA_964439115.1 of uncultured Saprospiraceae bacterium. GTDB lineage: Bacteria > Bacteroidota > Bacteroidia > Chitinophagales > Saprospiraceae > UBA2329. The sequence goes on along the minus strand of CAYTNI010000076.1, from coordinate 7,349 downwards.
CAAAGAAGGGGCTACATCTACATATAGTACTTTCGACCCAAAACAATTAAAATCCCCCAGCGTCAGCTCAAACCCCTGTTGCGCTGCAGAAAAAACCTCCAAGCCCTCAGCCAACTCTACCAAGCGGGATTCACCCCACCGAAAAGGCGGAAATAAGGTAATATGTGGCGGAGACCTAAGGGCATGTCGAGCCCCGAACCGATCAGCCAAAAACAACTTGAACCCGGTAACCTCCTCCGCCGTGTGCGCATCCGGAAGCACAGCGATATAGAACAACACATCCGGTGAATTCATTTTGTGCACTTACATCTGCAAGTAAATAAATTCCGACCATTTAAAAAATTTGCATTATTCACAATAAGGACGTATATTTGCGCTAGCAATAAGGAATGAACAAAGAGGGAACGTTTTCGCGTTCCCTCTTTGCATTGTAATCGGATAGTATGAGCATCGAAGCCAAAATTGAGGCGCTTTTGGAAGAGCGGTTTCGCGAGCCAGATTTGGCCGACTGCTTCACGGTAGAGGTACTGCTTCGCGCAGGCAACCGCATCGAAGTAGCCTTTGACAGCGACTCTGGCGTTTCTTTCGAAAAATGCCAGAAACTCAGCCGATACCTGGAAGCACATCTGGATGCAGAGGGCTGGCTGGGTGAAAAATACGTGCTCGATGTATCCTCGCCCGGATTGAGCCGCCCGCTTATTTTTCAGAGGCAATATCCACGCAATGTGGGGCGTACCGTAGAAGTACACCTCCACGACAATACCGTCCGAAAAGGCAAGCTCAAAGCCGCCGATGAAACGCAAATCACACTGGAAGAAATCCAAAAGGTTGACGCCCAGGGGAAAAAGAAAAAAATGCCCGTAGAAACGGTAATTCCTTTCGATAGCATTCAATCCACCTATGTTAAGGTGACCTTTTAAATTCGATTGGCATGATTAATCTGGTAGAAACTTTCTCCGACTTCAAAGCCGGAAAAAACATTGACCGCCCCACCATGGTCAGAGTGCTCGAAGATGTCTTCAGAACCCTCATCCGAAAAAAATTCGGTACCGACGACAACTTCGACGTCATCGTCAATACAACCAAAGGTGACCTCGAACTCTGGCGCGTCCGCCAGATTGTTCCCGACGGCGAAGTAACCGACGACCGCACCCAAATCTCCGTCTCCGAAGCCCTCGCCATTGACGAAGACTACGAGGTGGGCGAAGAATGCTACGAACAGCTTCAGCTCGAGGACTTCGGCCGCAGATCCATTATGGCTGCCCGACAAACGCTCATTTCCCGCATCATGGAGCTCGAAAAAGACGAGGTCTTCAAACGCTACTCCGACCGCGTGGGCGAACTGATCCTCGGCGAAGTTCACCAGGTACTCAAAAAGGATATCATCATCCTCGATGAAGTCTCAGGCAATGAATTGCTCATGCCAAGAGGTGAAATGATTAAAGGTGACTTTTTCCGCAAAGGCGATATGGTAAGAGGCGTCATCAAAAAAGTGGAGATGAAAAACAACAACCCAGTGGTTATTGTCTCCAGAACCGACAATCTCTTCCTCGAAAAATTACTGGAACAGGAAGTACCGGAAATTGAAGATGGCCTGATCACCGTCAAGAATATCGTGCGCCTGCCCGGAGAACGTGCAAAAGTAGCCGTCGAATCTTACGATGACCGAATTGACCCAGTGGGCGCCTGCGTCGGCATGAAAGGGTCCCGCATCCACGGAATCGTCAGAGAACTGCGCAATGAAAATATTGATATCATCAACTATACCAATAACACCAATCTCTATATCCAACGAGCCCTCACCCCTGCAAAGGTGACCAGCATTGAACTGGACATGGAGAAAAAACACGCCGATGTGTTCCTCGACCCCGACCAGGTCTCTCTCGCAATCGGTAAGGGCGGCTCCAATATCAAACTCGCCAGCCAACTCACCGGCTTCGAAATTGATGTGTACCGCAACAACGCCCGCTATGAAGAAATTGATGATGTAGAGCTCGATGAATTCCGCGATGAAATTGAAGAATGGATCATTGATTCTCTGAAAAGTATCGGCTGCGATACCGCAAGAAGTGTGCTTTCCCTGAGCGTGGAAGAACTCCTTCGCCGCACCGACCTCGAAGAGGAAACCATCAGAGATGTCATGCGCGTCCTGGAAGCAGAATTCGAAGAAGAATAAAAAATTACCGCACACCCCGCCGCAAAGTGTACAAAAAGCCAATTTTTCCAAAGTAAGGAAACTTTCATAGGGCTTATATTGTATCTTTGCGGCAGGGAATCCTGCTCAAGAGTCACGATTCGCCAGAAAACAGGAAATGCTTTATACGATGAACCTTTTCTATTTATCATTCATCTAACCAATGATAAGCCGTATGTAAAGGAATTCAATGCCGGAAAAGCCTTGGCCTGTCTTCTATAACGTTGCCAAAGATTTTCAAAGCCATATATGGAGAAACGTTTAGTTAAGATAGCTAAAGAGCTTAATGTCGGAACCCAGACTATCGTGGAGTTCCTGCACAAGAACGGCTACGAAATAGAGAACAAGCCGACTGCCTGGATTAGCGATGACATGCACGCCATCCTGGTTAAGGAGTTCCAAAAGTCCATTGATATCAAAGAGCAAGCCGACCAGCTCGTCATTGGCGCCAGGCCGGCTCCGCGCAAAGAAACCACCCCGGCAATCAAATCCGACAAACCGGCAACCCCTCCAGCCCCTCAAGGCAAAAAAGAGGAACCGCTCGTCACCACTCCGGAACCGGAAAAACCCGTGGAAGAGGAACGCCCTCGTACAGGCCTGCTGCAAAACAGGCTCAAAGTCTTGGGTAAAATTGACTTGGATGCCAAACCAAAATCAAAGGTAGAACCACAACCACCAGCTCCTGAACCACAACCTGAACCGGAAATAATCGCCCCGCCAGCACCGGAACCGGAAATTCCCATAGTGGAAACTCCCCCTCCTCCGCCAGCACCGGAACCCATACCGCCCGCTGAAGCCAAAGAACCCGATTCGGGATACCCGGCAAAAGAAGCAGAACCCGCAGGCGAAGCACCACCGGAGGATACCGTCATTCGCGCTGAAGCACCCGAACTGCGAGGCCTTAAAATCATGGGTAAAATTGACGCTTCGCGCCTCTCACCGGAGAAAAAGAAGAAAAAGAGTAAGGAGCCCGAGAAAAAACCCGCCCCCGCTACACCTGCTCCTGCCGCCGATGATAAAACAAAAAAACCGGCTCAGAGCCCGGCTGAAAGCGAGGCCGATCGCAAAAAGCGCAAACGCAAACGCAAAAAGGTAGCAACCGAAGTACCCGGCGGAGAAGGCGGACCCCGCCCGCCACGCCGCCGCGAAGGAGAACCTGCACCCGCAGCAGGCCCTGAAAATAAAGAAGTCTCTCAAAAAGAAATTGAAGAGAAAATCAAGGCTACCATCGCAAGGCTCTCCGGCGGCAATAAGAAAAAACGCCAAAAACTGCAACGCGATAAGCGGGAACGCATGCGCGAACGCCAGGAACTTATCGAACAGGAAGCTCAAACCGGCAAACTCCAGGTAACTGAGTTCGTTACAGTTTCCGAACTGGCCTCCCTCATGAATATTTCCCCCGCGGATATCATCATGACTTGCCTCAACGTGGGCGTCGTAGTCGGTATTAACCAACGCCTCGATGCCGAAATTATCGACCTTGTCACCTCCGAATACGGCTTCGAAATAGAATTCATAGGCGCTGAAGCCACCCTCGAAACTGATGACGACGAACAGGATGACCCCAAAGACCTAATACCAAGAGCTCCTATCGTGACTGTCATGGGGCACGTTGATCACGGTAAAACCTCCCTGCTCGATTATATCAGAAAATCCAATGTCGTAGAAGGCGAAGCAGGTGGTATCACCCAACATATCGGTGCTTACGAAGTGGATCTCGGCGAAGGCAAAAAAGTAACCTTCCTCGATACGCCCGGCCACGAAGCCTTCACCGCCATGCGTGCCAGAGGTACCAAAGTGACCGATATCGCCGTCATCGTGATCGCCGCAGACGATAATATCATGCCGCAAACCCGGGAAGCCATCAGCCACGCTCAGGCAGCAGGTGTCCCCATCGTCTTCGCTATCAATAAAATTGATAAAGAAGGCGCTCAACCTGAACGCATCAAGCAAGAACTCGCTTCCATGGACTTTCTCGTAGAGGAATGGGGCGGCCGCTATCAATCTCAGGACATTTCTGCCAAAAGCGGCCTGGGTATGGATAAACTCCTCGAAAAAATTCTTCTTGAAGCTGAAATCCAAGACCTGCGCGCCAACCCCAACCGCAAAGCAGCCGGCACCGTCATCGAAGCCTCCCTCGATAAAGGGCGTGGCTATGTCAGCAAACTGCTCGTCCAAAACGGCACCCTCAATATCGGCGATCCCGTCGTTGCCGGCGAATTCTCCGGAAAGGTGAAAGCCATGTACAATGAAAGAGGTAAAAACGTCAAATCCGCCGGCCCCTCTACCGCAGTACTCGTCCTCGGCCTCAATGGCGCCCCCACCGCAGGGGAACGATTCAAAGAAGTAGAACACGAGTCCGAAGCTCGTGAAATCGCAGGACGCCGCGCTCAAATCGCCCGGGAACAAACCAGCCGCGCCACCAAACGCATCAGCCTTGACGAAATCGGACGCCGTCTCGCATTGGGCAACTTCAAAGAACTCAACCTCATCGTCAAAGGCGACGTGGATGGCTCTATCGAAGCCCTATCCGACTCTTTAATCAAGCTTTCTATCGAAAGAGTGAACGTCAACGTAATTCATAAAGCCGTCGGCGCAATCACCGAATCCGACATCCTCCTGGCCTCCGCTTCAGATGCCATCATCATCGGCTTCCAGGTGCGCCCCACCGGCGGCGCCCGAAAACTCGCCGAACGCGAAGGTGTCCAAATCAAACTCTACTCCATCATCTACGAAGCCATCGAAGAAATTAAAATGGCTATCGAGGGTATGCTCGAACCAACCCGCGAAGAAAAAATTATCGGCACCGTGGATGTCAAAGAAGTGTATAAAATCACCAAAGTGGGCACCGTCGCCGGATGCCAGGTGTCAGAAGGAAAAATCTCCCGCAACTCCCCCATACGCCTAATCCGCGATGGTATAGTAGTCTATCCAACCCGCGAAGGCCAAACCGCTGAAATCGCCTCCCTTAAACGCTTCAAAGAAGACGTCAAAGAGGTGCGATCCGGCATGGAATGCGGTATCTCCATCAAAAATTTCAACGACATCAAAGTGGGCGACGTCATCGAAGCCTATGAAATAATCGAAACCAAACAGAAACTTTGATTCAAGCCACTGCTCCTGCAATCCTTCCCGTGAATTCCTTTTTTCATAAATCTTTACAGACAGATCAGCACCGTGATGGAAACTATTCAAATTAAATTTCCCGACGGACAAATCAGGCAATACGATAAAGGCACTTCCGCCATGCAAATTGCCGAATCCATCAGCCAAGGCCTCGCCCGCAACGTCCTCGCCGCAAAAATCAACGGCGAAGTACGCGATGCCAACCGCCCTATACTCGAAGATGCCTCCCTTCAACTACTCACCTGGGACGACAAAGAGGGTAAGTCTGCCTTCTGGCATTCCTCCGCCCACCTCATGGCCGAAGCACTCGAAGCCCTCTTCCCGGGTACCAAATTCGGTATAGGTCCACCCATCGATAATGGCTTTTATTACGATATAGATACCGGCGACCGCCAACTCTCCACTAACGACTTCGCTGCCATCGAGGCCAAAATGGCTGAGCTCGCCAAAAATAAAAGCGACTACAAACGCCGTGAAGTTCCTAAAGCCGAGGCCATACAGTACTTCGAAGCCAAAGGCGATGAGTATAAAGTAGAACTCCTCCAGGAACTCGCCGACGGCTCCATCACCTTCTATGAACAAGGTAATTTTACCGACCTCTGCCGGGGCCCTCATATCCCCAATACCGAGAAAATTAAAGCCGTAAAACTGCTCGCCCTTGCAGGCGCATACTGGCGCGGTGATGAAAAGCGCAAACAAATGACGCGCATCTATGGCATCACCTTCCCTAAACAAAAAGAACTCGACGAACACCTCCACATGCTGGAGGAAGCCAAAAAACGCGACCACCGCAAACTCGGCCAGGAACTGGAACTATTCATGTTCTCCGAACGCGTAGGCGCTGGTCTGCCCATCTGGCTGCCCAAGGGCACCCAACTCCGCGAACGCCTGATGAACTTCCTCCGCGAAGAACAGGAAAAACGCGGGTACAAAATGGTAGCCACTCCGCATATCGGGAAAAAAGAACTCTACATCACCTCCGGCCATTACGAAAAATATGGTGCCGATAGCTTCCAGCCTATCAATACACCAAGGGAAGGGGAAACTTTCCTCCTCAAACCCATGAACTGCCCCCACCACTGCGAAATTTACGGCCATAAACCGCGCTCCTACAAAGAACTTCCCCTTCGTCTTGCAGAATTTGGCACTGTTTACCGCTACGAACAAAGCGGCGAACTACACGGCCTCTCCCGGGTTCGCGGTTTTACCCAAGACGACGCTCACATCTTCTGTACACCCGAACAGGTCAAGGAAGAATTCCTCAATGTCCTTGACCTTACCCGTACGGTTCTTGCCAAAATGGGGTTCGAAAAGTTCACCGCGCAAATATCCCTGCGAGACCCCGATAACCCAGCCAAATATATCGGCTCCGATGCCAACTGGGATAATGCAGAAAATGCCATCATAGAAGCTGCCAAAGAAGCCGGCCTGGATACCGTTACTGAACTCGGCGAAGCCGCCTTCTACGGCCCGAAGCTCGACTTCATGATCAAAGATGCCATCGGACGCTCCTGGCAATTGGGTACCATCCAGGTGGATTACAACCTCCCCGAACGTTTCCAACTCGAATATATCGGCTCCGATAATCAGGCCCACCGCCCCGTCATGATTCACCGCGCCCCCTTCGGTTCCATGGAGCGGTTTATCAGTATCCTCATCGAAAATACCGCCGGTAAGTTCCCGCTCTGGCTGACTCCTGACCAGTACGCCCTCCTCCCTATCGGTGAAAAATACAACCAGTACTGCGCTGAAGTTGAAGCACTACTCGCCCAATCTGATATCCGGGGCTATATTGATGACCGCAACGAAACTATCGGCAAGAAAATTCGCGATACAGAACTCAAACGCGTACCACTCATGCTCATCGTCGGGGAAAAAGAAATGGAAAACGGTACCGTCTCCGTTCGTAAACAAGGCGAAGGTGACCAAGGCTCATTGACCATTAATGATTTTGTAACTTACTTCAAATCGCTGCTATAATTCTTTTTTAACCTTTTTCTGCAGGTTTGTTAAACTTTTAATAAACCAT
>CAYTNI010000075.1:8167-10522 GCA_964439115.1 uncultured Saprospiraceae bacterium | reverse complement strand
GAATTGATACTGCTGGGCATCGTCAAGGGGAATGACAAAGGCTCGAGGCTGCTGAAAAATTCCGGTATGACCGAGGCAGGTACCCGAACCGCTATCCTGGAACTCCGAAAAGGAAGTTCTGTAAAGGATCAGAGTGCAGAAGATACCTACAATGCGCTATCCAAATACGGCATCAACCTCAATGAGCAGGCAGAAAGTGGTAAACTCGACCCTATTGTAGGCCGCGATGAGGAGATTAGAAGAGTACTTCACATCCTTTCCCGCCGCAAAAAGAACAATCCCATTTTAATTGGCGAGGCAGGCGTAGGCAAAACTGCTATTGTGGAGGGCATTGCCTGGAGAATCGTCAAAGGAGATGTTCCGGAAAATCTGCAGGACAAAAAGATTTTTGTACTCGATATCGCAAGTTTGATTGCCGGTGCCAAATTCAAAGGCGAATTTGAAGAGCGTCTCAAGTCTGTGATAAAGGAAGTAATAGAATCGAATGGGAAAATCATTCTTTTCATAGATGAAATTCATACGCTCATTGGAGCCGGTGGCGGACAGGGAGCCATGGATGCTGCCAACATTCTCAAGCCTGCACTTGCCCGAGGGGAATTGCGTACGATTGGTGCTACCACCTTAGACGAATACCAGAAATATTTTGAGAATGACAAGGCATTGGTGCGTCGCTTCCAAACAGTATTAATCGATGAGCCCAGCGTGGACGATACCATTTCCATACTGCGCGGTCTTCAGGAAAAATATGAAGTCTATCACCGCATTGACATCCTGGATGAAGCCCTCATTGCAGCCGCAGAGCTTTCGCAGCGTTATATAGCCGACAGGCAACTACCCGATAAGGCCATTGACCTTATTGATGAGGCTGCCGCCAAGCTTCGCCTTGAACTGGATTCCGTGCCTGAGAAGATTGACGAATGGGATCGCAAGGTGCGTCAATTGGAAATTGAACGCGAACACATCAAGCGGGAGGGAGATGCAAAGGTGCTGGCGCTGGTGCAGGAGCAAATTGCTAATGCCCGCGAAAAAAGGGATGCCTTGCGCGCGGCCTGGCAAAGTGAGAAGGAAATTGCCGATCGCGTGCAGGAAATCCGTAAAGACATCGAAAACCTGGAGCTGCTGGCCGACAGGGCAGAACGCAATAGCGACTACGAGACAGTAGCGAAAATAAGATACGGAGAACTGCAGGAGAAACACGCCATGCTAAAAGCGGCTGAAGAAAAGCTGGCCACTCTGCCCGAAGAAAACCGCTTCACCAACCAACAGGTCACCGCCAATGAAATAGCGGATGTTGTCTCGCGTTGGACAGGAATTCCGGTGAGTAAAATGATGCAAAGTGAAAAAGATAAGCTGCTGAAACTGGAGGATGAAATCGCCATGCGGCTCATCGGTCAAAAGGAAGCTGTAGTGGCCGTGGCCGATGCAGTGCGCCGCAGCCGGGCCGGTCTGGGGGATGCTGATAGGCCAATCGGTTCGTTTATTTTCCTGGGCCCTACGGGTGTGGGGAAAACAGAATTAGCCAAAACCCTGGCCGAAATGCTGTTTGACGATGAGAAGGCCATCACCCGTATTGATATGAGCGAATACCAGGAAAAGCATACAGTTTCACGCCTGGTGGGCGCCCCTCCCGGTTATGTGGGCTACGAAGAAGGTGGGCAACTTACAGAAGCCGTAAGACGGAAACCATACTCCATCATTCTCCTGGATGAAATTGAAAAGGCTCACCCAGATACCTTCAATATCCTTCTGCAAGTGCTGGATGACGGGCGCCTTACTGACAACAAGGGGCGTGTAGCCAATTTCAAGAATACCATCATCATCATGACTTCCAATCTCGGTTCGGAGACCATTCTGGAAAATTTCGAAGACCTTGATGCCCTGGGCGACAAGCACCGGGCGGAGATCATTGAGACCACCAAGGTAGAGGTACTGAATTTGCTTAAACAGTCGCTGCGCCCTGAATTCCTCAACAGAATTGACGAGCAGATTGTCTTTCTGCCACTTACGCGAAGTGAAATTCGCCAAATCTTGCAGTTGCAACTTCAAAAAGTGCAGAAGATGCTCAACCGGCAGCGAATTGTGATTCGAGTGAGCGAAAGTGCCCTGGACTTGCTGGCCGACCTGGGCTACGAGCCCCAATTCGGGGCAAGGCCCATGAAGAGGGTGTTGCAAAAAGAAGTCATCAATGAACTTTCGCGGCTGGTCATCTCAGGGCAGTTTGGACCCGGCGACACCATTTACATCCATACCAATCCTAAAGGCCTTACCTTCAGCAAGGATTCCTTTCCGGGGGCTGTACAAATTCCTGCAGTGGCTGAAGAAGAAGAAGAAGAAAGTGAAACACTGCATACCACA
>CAYTNI010000075.1:0-8151 GCA_964439115.1 uncultured Saprospiraceae bacterium | reverse complement strand
TGAAAGTAAGGGGTTTAGAAAAAGCCACTAAAGACCTGTTGGACGCCATTGAGGATATCGAACCGGATGAAGATCCGGAGGGATAAACGGATATTTTCATTAGAAATGTTACCCGCCTGTCAGCGCTGATTACTTTTGCAAAAAATTATGTCGGCGAACATCATGGAGGAGGTACTTGATGCATTTTTTCCCGGGAAGGGAGTCCTGAGTTGCAAGCCTCACGGCAGCGGCCATATTCATCGCACTTACAAGGTGGAAATGGCCCACGGTTCTTTTTTGTTACAACAATTCAACCAAGCGGTATTTCCGGATTTTTCGGCAGTAGCGCAAAATATCAAGGCACTATCTGCTCATCTTACTCATTCGGAATCTGTGACGGGTTTAAAAGCATTGATTCCTGTACCGAATGCCGTCGGGGGAACTTTTGTGGACATGGCCGGAGGCGGATTGTGGCGGATGTTTGAATTTATTCAAGGAGGGTATTCGATAGAGCAGGCGGTGACGGAGCGACATGCCTTTGAGGCGGGAAAAGCCTTTGGGCGTTTTGCTTCGGCGCTTCAGGATTTTCCGGTTGGAAAACTGAAGGAACCCATTCCCGGGTTCCATGATAGTGTAGCCCGATGGCGACAATTCGGCCTGGTCCGTGAAAAAGCGGCGTTGGAGAGGTTAAAAAAATCTGATGATTCTATTCAATTTTTGGAGGCTCACCACGGTATTTTTGAAGAAATTCAATCGCTTGCATTGCCGATACGAGCGGTTCATAACGATGCCAAAATTGGGAACGTGCTGTTTTCGGTGAATGATGGAGCCATTTTAGCGGTTACGGATTGGGATACGGTAATGCCAGGGCTTGTTTTGGCAGATTTTGGAGACTTGGTGCGAAGCATTGCCAGTCCGGTGAGTGAAGATGACCCTGATTTATCGAAGGTAACGGTTCGGCTTCCTTTTTTTGGTGCACTTTGCGCGGGTTTTTTGGAAGAAGCGGGGGTATGGCTTACCCCCTTGGAGAAGAAGCATTTAGTGAGCGGCTCGCGATGGATTATTCTGGAGCAGGGTATGCGTTTTTTGCACGACTATTTCGCCGGGGATACCTACTATCCGGTGAAGTACGCCGAACACAACCTGGTGCGAGCCCGCAATCAGTTTGCGCTATATGCCTCTATATTGGAATCCGGTACTGCAATGGAAGATATGGTGGCTAAATATTGAATCAGCTATTTTCCTCCCAAATAGCGGCCAGGTGAACGAGGGTCTGGGCAGCTTTCTCCATATCCTGAACGGAGACCCATTCTAAGCGAGAGTGGAAAGCGTGTTCCCCGGCAAAGATATTGGGGCATGGAAGTCCCATCAGCGAAAGTCGGGAGCCATCGGTACCACCGCGGATACTTGAAAGATGAGGCGTAATGCCGGCCCTACGTATTGCTTCGACCGCGTATTGGGCCACTTGAGGATGCTGGTCGAGCACTTCCTTCATATTGCGATATTGTTCGATCACCTCGAATGAAGCCTTGGCGCCGGGGAATTTCTTCAGGGTATTATCCATGATGGATTTGAGCTCTGCCTCGTGTTGTTTAAGGCCCTCCAGTGTGAAATCGCGCACAATAAAGCGGATGGAAGCGGCCTCCAGGGCTCCTGTAATGGAGACTGGATGTACGAAACCTTCGCGGCCTTCGGTAGTTTCGGGTGAAAGCCTGTTTTGGGGCAGATTTTCGAGGATAGCGGCGGCCACTTTGATGGCGTTCACCATTTTTCCTTTGGCGAAGCCCGGGTGAACGGATATACCTTCAATCTGAATGACTACGGCATCAGCGGAGAAGGTTTCATCTTCGATGGAACCGAGTTTCTCGCCGTCCACGGTGTAGGCGAATTGGGCGCCGAGTTTTTGTAGATCCACTTTATCTACTCCACGGCCGATTTCCTCATCGGGGGTGAAGAGAATTTTAATATCCCCGTGTTTGACATCGGGGTGAGACATAAAGTAGCTGGCGGCATCCATAATGGCTGCTACGCCGGCTTTGTTATCGGCGCCGAGGAGGGTGGTGCCGGAGGCAGTGATGATGTCGTTGCCGAGTTGTTCGAGCAGGTCGGGATGGTCGGCAGTGCGAATGACCTGAGTAGGGTCACCGGGGAGGATGATATCCTGACCGCTGAAATTTTTGTGCACTATGGGTTTTACGCCGGCGCCGCTGCTGTCAGGGGAGGTATCCATGTGGGAGCAGAAGCAGATGGTGGGTACTGATTTGCCTGTATTAGAAGGTATGGTGGCGTAAACGTAGCCGAATTCATCGAGCTCGGCATCCTGGATACCCATGGCGAGGAGTTCCTCGACGAGGAGTTTGCCGAGGTTCTTTTGTTTTTCTGTGGAGGGAATGGTTTTGGATTCCGGATCTGATTGAGTATCAATGACCACATATTTGAGGAAGCGATCGAGCACGGTATGATTGAAATCGAGTGTCATAAGCGGAATTGTTTAGTGCAAAGGTAAGGGTTAATATCAGGTAGATAGATTATCATGGTAAAAAAACCTGAATTTGAAAAATAAAGTGGACAAATGGCCTAAACTTTACATTTCGAAACACTATATTTGTATTTGAAATCTATGGAAGTTTCCTCATCAGGCTTTCTTTACCTAATTATAGGACTGAGTGAAGTATAATTGCGATTGGAGTATAAACCCATAGATTCAGTATCGTAATTCATTTTCTTCATCATATTGCTCAAAACTATCACTATGCGATTTAAACAACTTTTCCTGATACGGCAGCGTATCTGTGGCAATCTATTTTCTTTAATTTTAATTTTTTCAGGAGTTTCTATGGGATGGGCGCAGCAGCAGGTGCTACGCTCCTTTGATATGGCGGGGATTTCCCAGGTCCTGGCATTAGCACCGCATGCGGACAGCCCGGAGGCCAAATCCCGGCCGCTGGCGTATGATCTTCCCATGCCGGATGGCACTACGAAGGCATTCCACTTTGCGCGTTTCGATCTGATGGCGCCGGAGTTTGCGGCACAATACCCAGACTTTTTTACCTATAAGGTCACCGCAACAGATGACGCCAGGATTAGTGGAAGGGTGACGGTCACACCATTCGGGGTGATGGCCACCATCAAAACGCCCGGTGGGATGGTGGAAATTGCGCCGTTAGATTTATTAAATCCGACCATACACCGGATTGCGGAACTGGAATTAAATCCGGGAAACTTCCCTTGTGGCACGGATGAGCTAGCACACGCCTATCGGCTGCCTGAAATGGAAAAAGCCGCCTTCACCAATGGTACTATGCTGAAAACTTATTCGCTGGCGATTGTGACGACCGGTGAATTCGGGCAGACACATGGTGGCACCGTACCTTCTGCCTCTGCTGTGGTCGTAGCACAAGTGAATGCCCTTGAGGCATTATTTGAATCAGAATTAGCTGTAAATTTCTCTTTGCTCACACCGGCAGTTTACACCAATCCCGCTACAGATCCTTTTGATGCAGCGAATACCGACATGACAAAAATGGCGGCTGAGGCGGTAGCCCTGAACTGGCCAAATTCTGCAGATTATGATATCGGGCACTGTCTGCACAGCACGGGAGGAGGAGACTGGGGCGGTGGTATAGCATATATCAATTCTGTGTGTGCAAATGGTTTTATTCCAGGAAGCACAACAGGCCGTTATAAAGCCGGTGCCTGGAGTTCAGTGGGTTCTTCAGCAGGCGGAGATTTATCCTTGTTTGCGCATGAAGTGGGACACCAATTTAGTATGCGTCACACTTTCAATGGAACCGGTGGGGGGTGTACAGATAATATTTCCTCCAGTAGTGCTTATGAAATTGGTAGTGGTACCACCATCATGTCATATAATGGGATATGTGGTTCCGGTCAAAACATTAACAGCGGCGGAGATGCAGATATTTATTTCCATACGGCCAATCTCGAAACCGCCATCCCCTTCATTAATTCCATCACCTGCCAGAATTCCTCTACTGCTACGGGCAATACTCCTCCAGTAGTGAATGCAAACCCTTGCAGCGGTGGAGTTACTATTCCCAAAAGCACACCTTTCCGGCTTACGGGTTCCGGCACAGATGCGAATGGGGATGCTTTGGTTTATACCTGGGAGCAAATTGATGAGGATGGTACAGGTACGCCTACCCAGGGTTTTATTGGTGCTACTGCGGGAGCAAGCACGATAGCGCCTTTGTTTAGAAGCTATCCGCCATCGTCTTCCCCTACGCGCACCTTCCCGGATATGTCACTGGTGGCAGCGAATAACTATTCCTCTTCCTTTGAGCCTTTGCCCTCGGTGGCAAGAACTGTAAAAATGCAGTTTACTGCCAGAGACCAGCGGGCCGGCGGCGGCGGTGTGCGGTCTGCGACACTGGATCTTACCATTTCGGCATCAGGGCCATTCTCTGTTACTGCACCAAATGGTGGTGGTTCGCTTGCCTCGGGCAGTTCCACTACAGTAACCTGGGATGTGAATGGGACTACCTCTTTTTGCAGTACTGTTAATATCAAGTTATCTGTTGATGGTGGGTTGACTTTCCCCTACACCCTGGCAAGTGCAACGCCGAATGATGGTTCACATAGTGTTTCTATCCCTACAGGTGTTCCCAACAACAGCAATAGCCGTATCATGGTAGAATGCGCCGATAATACCTGTATTGTGTTTTTTGACATTTCAGATACTGATTTTAGCATTACCTCTGCCTGTGAGGCACCAACCACGGAGGTCAGTCCAACCACTCCGGTTTCACTTCCATCCGGCAATGCCGGATTAAACCTTGGGATGACAAATAATGTGGGTGCTGTGGTATCCAGCTTTAGTGGCACTGTCGCAAGTACCGACCCCGCAGGTAATTTAGTTTTTGTGGATGGGCCCTCTGCTGTTTGCTCTGTTGCCAGCAATAGCGTAAACTATGATATATATACTGTGGTGCCCGATGTAACAGGAAGCTATACCTTCACTCATACCGGGCCTTTTGGTTTGGTACTCAACCTTTACCAAAATGATTTTTCGGGAACTAACTGTTCAAATCACATTGCGAGCAGCGCTGAAAGGCCTAGTGGAAGTGGTAGCATTACTCTTTACAGTTCAGTCACAGCTTCCCTTACAGCAGGAAACTCGTACTACCTGGTCGTAAGTAGTTTCAACAGTAGCACGCCTACCCTACCTGCTTCGTACAGTATAAACTTTACCAAGCCTGCAGGTTCCAATATTTACAACGGTATTATTTTACCTTCCGGCTATGCATACACTTATGTGGCGGTAAACACCTCTAATGACCAGGTAGCCGCAGTGAGTGCAAGTTCCGACTTCACCAGTTTGGCAGCAGGTACTTACTGTGTGTATGGTGCGGCTTATAAGGCTTCCGGGGCAACACCTCCGGCTTTGGTGAATCCGGCGAGTTGGGTGGGCTTAACACTGGCGGCCATACTTTCAAGTGGTAATTGCGTGCTATTCAGTACCAACTGCCGGCCTGTGACAGTCACTTGCACTCCCCCTACGGTTAATGCAGGTGCAGACCAAACCACCTGCCCGGGAGGAGTAGTTCAACTTAGCGGTTCGGTTAGTGGTACTGCTACCTCGGGTACCTGGGTTGCCAATGTGGCTGGAGGATCATTTCTTCCTGATGCCAATACATTAAACGCCTTTTATAATCCTCCAAGTGGGGCATCCAGTGTAACCTTAACGCTAAACGCCAGCGGTTCATGCCCTGCGAGCGATCAAATGACTGTATTTTATTCCGGAGTATCTCCTATAATTCTCAGTGTTTCCGGGCCGGCAAGCGGGGTGTGTGGCTCTGTACTTTCTTTCCCGTTTATAGTTTCAGGATTTAATTTAATAACTTCATTCAGCTTCTCCACTACCTGGGATCCTGCAAAATTCGAATTTGTATCGAGCAGTATCACAGGGCTGCCTGGCGTCAATTCCAGCCTTTTTAATTCCGGCACCTTCACTTATGCGTGGGCTTCTGGAAGCAGCGTTACACTTCCTTCCAACACCACGATATTAACGCTCAATCTTAGAGTTAAAGCTTCAAGTGGGACAGGCAATGTTTCTTTTTCAGATACCCCAACCGCCATCAATGGTGGAAATGCTCAGTTATGTAATGTGGCAATAAGTACCACTGCATCTTCACCAACAACATTTAGTCCTATTACCGTTCAATGCCCTGCTAATATTACGGGTGTTTGTCTCAACAACTCGCCATTTTACCTACCTGATGGCACCCCGGGAGGAGGTAATTATACAGGTCCCGGCATGTCTGATGGTGAGTTCTCTCCAGCAAATGCAGGTCCCGGCTTACATGTGATTACCTATAACTACAATTCCGGAAGCTGCTCCGGCACTTGTGATTTCACCATTGAAGTGTTAGACCCTGGCGTGACCACCGGAAGCTATGGTCCCCTGTGCATTTCAGCAGACCCAATTACCCTTGGCGGTAGCCCGGCCGGAGGGGTTTGGACAGGTGCGGCGGGAGTAAGCGGCAACATTAACGATGGCTTCACTTTCGACCCTTCAGTAGGTACACAAATCTTGACATATACTGCCACTAACAGTAGCAATGGATGTATTGGATTTCCCACCACGGAAGTGATTGTTACCCCTATACCTACAGCACAGGTCAATAAATCTGGCGATTTGAGCTGTGCCACGCCGGTGGTAACTTTGACCGCGAGCCCGGCTACAGGGGTAACTTATGCCTGGAGCGCCGGTGCCACACCGGTGCCAAGCACCAATACGGCCACAGTAACCCAGTCCGGCAGTTATTCAGTGACAGTTACTTCTGCTCCTGGCTGCTCGGATGTAGCTACAATAGTGGTTAATGGAAATGGCGAAGTCCCTAATGCAGAACTTACCAAATCCGGGGATTTGAGCTGTGATGTCACTTCCGTAACGCTAACCGCTACACCGGCTGCCGGGGTAACCTATGCATGGAGTAGCGGCGCAACGCCAATCGCAGGAACTAACCAGGCCACGGTCACTACCGCAGGAAACTACACGGTAACGGTAACTTCTTCCAGTAACGGCTGTACAGCTACTGCTAATATTTCTGTATCGAGCAATACCCTGGCGCCTTCCGCAGGGCTCACTAAATCAGGCGACCTGAGTTGTTCCGTCACTTCCGTAACGCTAACCGCTACACCAGCTACCGGAGTAACCTATACCTGGAGCAGCGGCGCAACAGCAATACCAGGTACCAACCAGGCAACAGTCAACGCTGCGGGCGACTACTCCGTTACGGTAACCTCTATTAGTAATGGTTGTACGGCTACCGCTAATATTACGGTCACAAGCGATGGTTCCCTGCCCAATGCCAGCCTTTCCAAATCCGGTGACCTGAGCTGCGCTGTCACTTCCGTAACACTGACCGCTACACCCGCCACTGGAGTAACCTACACTTGGAGCAGCGGCGCGACGCCAATCTCGGGTACTAACCAAGCCACCGTCACAACCGGGGGCAACTACTCCGTCACAGTAACTTCTACCAGCAACGGATGTACGGCAACGGCCAATATTTCCGTGACGAGCGATATACAGGCGCCTTCGGCAGGACTCACCAAATCTGGTGACCTAAGTTGCGCTGTCACTTCCGTAACACTGACCGCTACACCCGCCACTGGAGTAACCTACACTTGGAGCAGCGGTGCAACAGCAATTCCAGGTACCAATCAGGCGACTGTGAGTACTGCGGGCGACTACTCCGTTACGGTAACTTCTACTAGCAATGGTTGTACGGCTACCGCCAATATTACGGTCACAAGCGATGGTTCCCTGCCCAATGCAAGCCTTTCCAAGTCAGGCGATCTAAGTTGCGCTGTCACTTCCGTAACACTGACCGCTACACCGGCCACCGGGGTAACCTACACTTGGAGCAGTGGTGCAACAGCAATACCAGGTACCAACCAGGCAACAGTCAACGCTGCGGGCGACTACTCCGTCACTGTAACTTCTACCGGCAACGGTTGTACGGCAACAGCCAATATTTCCGTAACGAGCGATACCCAAGCACCTTCGGCGGGGCTCACCAAATCCGGTGACCTGAGTTGCGCTGTCACTTCCGTAACACTGACCGCTACACCGGCCACCGGGGTAACCTACACTTGGAGCAGTGGTGCAACAGCAATACCAGGTACCAACCAGGCAACAGTCAACGC
>CAYTNI010000074.1:0-10625 GCA_964439115.1 uncultured Saprospiraceae bacterium | reverse complement strand
ATTATGGTGGATATCTCACACGTATCAGACAGCGCTTTTTACCAGACATTGGCCATCACCTCGGTGCCGGTTATCGCTTCGCACTCTTCCATGCGCAAATTCACCCCGGGTTTTGAGCGCAACATGAACGATGATATGCTTCGAGCGCTGGCTCGCAACGATGGAATTGTCATGATTAATTTTGGGTCAACTTTTTTGGACTCCAAAATTTCTGATTACGAAAACGAGATGCGTGCCAAGCTGAGTGAGCGCCTGGAAGCACAACAACTTCAATGGCGTGATGAGGCGGCAAAACCGGTCATTGAGGCATTTCAAAAAGAGCATCCAAAACTATATGCAGACGTTGAGCTGGTGGCAGACCATATTGACCATGCGAGGCAAGTAGCAGGCATCCGGCATATTGGATTGGGGTCAGACTACGATGGTGTTGGAGATTCACTACCCACAGGACTGAAAGATGTTTCTCAGTATCCCAACCTTATTTATGTACTGCTCAGGCGAGGGTACTCCAAAAAGGATATTGCCCGGATTTGTTACCAAAATATGTGGAGGGTGTGGAAGGCTGCGGAGAAAGCAGCAGAAAAAGCATAGAGTATTAATAATCAGGCAAAAGCATTTGTCCGTTCGCGTTCCACGTAGTACATATCAATGGCGCCTTTGTTTTTGGCTTCCAGCTTGCCCCGGTATGTGCATTCGAATGAATAGCGAACGAGATTATAGGTGGTTTCTGAAATGTTAATCCTTCCTTCTTCGCAGTTAGACTCCATCCTGGAGGCGATATTCACGGTGTCACCCCATATATCATAGGCGAATTTAATAACACCTACTACACCGGCAACTACCGGGCCGGTATGCAAGCCGATACGTGCTTCAAAGAAGGGCTTGCCCTGGAGTATGCGGTCCGTTCGTTGTTCTTGTAAAAACTCCTGCATATCCAGTGCTGCCCGGATGAGATTGTCGGGCATGGAGGAGCCATCGTTAAGCCCGCATGCACACATATATGCATCGCCGATAGTTTTGATTTTTTCGATGTTGGGGTATTGTGCGATGATGAAGTCAAAAGCCTTGAAGCAGCGATCAATTTCCTCTACGAGTTCTTCCGGGCTTAGCTTCTCCGAAATTTTGGTAAAATTTTTGAAGTCGGTAAACAAGACAGTGGCCTGGTCGAACTTTCGCGCCCTTGCGGAGCCATATTCTTTGAGTTCCTCGCCTATGGATTTAGGAAGAATATTGAACAAGAGTTCGTCAGACCGCTCTCTGGCTTGTTCGATGAGTTTATTTTTGCGCTGAAGTTTGATTTTGGAGCGGCGACCGGAGATGTAGAGCGTTAGGAATAAAAGGATGCCCAGTCCGCCTGCTATGATGACGAGTCTGGTTTGGGCTTTTTGTTGTTGCCGGAGGCTTTTTTCCTGTTCTGCGATTAGTTTTTGCTCGGCAAGTTCGCTTTTGGCGGCATCGAGGGAGGCTTTTTGTTTGAGCTGTGCGAGCGTCAGGTTTTCCAGTTCGCGTTCTTTTCGTTTGGCGATATCTTCGACCTTTCGCTTTTCTTCTTCAATGGTTACGAGAGCTTGATCCTTTTCGGTGATTTGCTCTTCGACCTTTGCTTTTTCCTGAACCAGCGTTTGCTGGCGCGACTCCAGTTGGTTTTTGTCGGTACTTAGTTGATCTCTTTCGTTTGAAAGTGCTGAGATTTCCCGTTCGAGGCGATTTTTTTCTTCAATAAGGGCGCGTTTTTCGCGGTCAATTACTACTTTTTGAGTTTCGTATTTTCCTTCGAGATCGGAGATGCTGGTACCTTTGTTACTGAAATAATCAAAGGCTTCCTGGTTGATATCGTAGGCGCGACGATAGTTGCTGTCTTTGGTAGCGATTTTGCTGCGTCGTTTGACGCTTTGGATAATCAGGTCAGAGTCGCCGGCAGATTTAGCAAAATTGAGGCAGGTTTTGAACCAGACCTCTGCATTGCGGTCGTTGCGCAGGCGTTCATAGGCGTCGCCGAGGAGGAATGCTGAGCGTGCTGCGAATCCATTATTTCCTTGCTCTATAGCGGTTTGGTGCGCACTTTTGGCATGTTCAACGGCTTTTTCCCTTTCTCCTGCGCGCATCCAGGCTTCTGCAAGCTGGAAGTGAATGGTCATACGTTCTTTTGCTGACCCGGCCTGTTCCAGGTTCCGATTGAGTTCTTCCACGGTTTGGGCGGCAAGGATTATCGGAAAGAGGAAAGAGGCAATGAGCAATATGCGAATCATCATGGGAGGAAGATTAGACACGAGATAATGCACGCAACACAATCGGCCCGGAAAGTTACGAGTAATTCCCTTTTCGTGCTTTACCGTTTCTTTAAATCTTCCAAAAACCGGTTGAGCTCCATTTCGTCATAGACGAGCACTTCTCGTGCTTTGCTGCCGTCTGCCGGCCCAACAATACCGGTGGACTCGAGTTGATCCATCAGGCGCCCCGCGCGATTGTAGCCGAGTTTCAGCCGTCTTTGAATCATAGAAGTTGAGCCATGCTGGGTTTGTACGATGAGGCGTGCAGCATCTTCGTACATTTCGTCGAGGTCGGCATATCGGATAGGGCCGTTACTGCCCGGAAGCCCTTCGCCTTCTTCGCCCTGGTATTCCGGAAGGTAATATGGTTCGGGATATCCTGGTTGTTTATGGATAAAATCTATCACGCGCTCTACTTCGGGCGTGTCCACGAAGGCACACTGAATACGCACCATATCGCCCCCTACTGAGAGGAGCATATCTCCCCGGCCAATGAGCTGGTCGGCGCCACCGGCATCCATGATGGTGCGGGAGTCCACTTTGGCAGATACTTTAAAGGCGATACGCGCAGGGAAATTTGCTTTGATAACGCCGGTGATGATGTTGACAGAAGGGCGCTGGGTAGCGATAATGAGGTGAATACCAACAGCTCTGGCCAACTGGGCAAGTCGTCCGATGGGCAGTTCTACTTCTTTGCCTGCTGTCATGATAAGGTCTGCAAATTCATCAATGACCAATACGATGAAAGGCAGGAAGCGATGGCCTTTAAGTGGATTGAGCTGCCGCTGAACAAATTTTTCATTATACTCCCGAATGTTGCGCGCGCCTGCTTTTTTAAGCAGGTTATAGCGCGTATCCATTTCTATGGTCAGGGAGTTAAGGGTGTGTATAACTTTATTGGTTTCGGTGACGATGGGCTCCTCCTGGCCGGGGAGGAATGCGAGGTAGTGGCTTTCAAGTTTACTGTAGGGAGAAAGTTCAACTTTTTTGGGGTCAATCAGCACCAGCTTGATTTGGGAAGGGTGCTTTTTATAGAGCAATGACATGAGTACAGCATTGATGCCCACGGATTTTCCTTGTCCGGTAGCGCCGGCCATCAATAGGTGGGGCATTTTAGCAAGGTCGGCCACGAAAATCTCGTTGGAGATGGTCTTGCCTAAGGCGATGGGCAAATCCATTTTGGCTCTCCTGAATTTTTCAGATTGAAGCACCTCCTTCATGGAGACAATCTGCTTGTTTTTGTTGGGTACTTCAATGCCGATAGTTCCTTTGCCGGGGATAGGAGCAATGATGCGTATGCCGAGTGCCGCGAGGCTCAGGGCGATATCGTCTTCCAGGTTTTTGATACGGCTGATACGCACTCCCGGCGCAGGTACGATTTCGTACAGGGTAACAGTTGGGCCGATGGTGGCGCGTATTTTTGTAATTTCAATCTTGTAGTTGAGAAGTGTTTCAATAATTTGATCCTTGTTGGCTTCCAATTCTGCGCGATCCACCTCTACCTTTTGATCGGAGTAATCCTCCAGGAGAGAGAGTACGGGGTTTTCAAATGCTGAAAGCTCCAGGGTGGGGTCATAGGGCTCGCTGTGGTCGGCATTTTCTTCGGAGATGTGTCCGGCCTGCCCTCTCACTTCTTCCATAGGGGGTGGTGCCTCGACAGCAGGAGGTGCCTGAATTTCAAGACGGGTATCATCGGGCCGCTGAGCCGGTGGCGCTGCTGTAGGCTGATGGTCGAAATCCAGGGAGAGCTGGGGGGCTTCCCCTTGTGCGCTTTCCGGCTTGGGCAAAGCAGGGGTGCGGTTTTCTCGAGCCCCTGCTTCTGATGCTACATTTTCATGAGATGGCGTGGCGGATGCCTGACGCCGACGCTGACCCAGGCGTCCGGTAATGAGATCCAGGAAGAAATACTTGATGTCTTCCGCAGCACTCCGGGGCGTCATTTCGTTATAATTGGGATTGAATACCCAGGTGATAACACCAACGATAATGAGCAGAAACAATACCGCAAGGCCGACAACACCCAGGAAACTCTGAAGCCAATCTGCAATATACTGACCCAGAGCACCACCCCATGGAAAATTGGCTTTGCCGAGTACAAATTCCAGAAAAACGGCAAAGAACAACATAAGGGCAACCGCAATGCGTATTTTTTGGGCAAGCTCCGCTTCACCGCTTCGGCGCATGAGGGTTCTGCCGGAGAGAAGAAGCAGATAAACGATACCAAAAGAGGGTAGGCCAATCCCCCAATAAAAAAACATATTGGAGATAATGGCACCCAGACGGCCGAGCCCGTTGGCCATTTCAATGTCTGAGTAGAGGAGTAAGCTCCAGGAGAAGCGCAAGACCTCGCTCTGGTCTTTCTGCCAGGTAAACAGGTAGGAGAAAAAGGCTATAAAAAGATAAAAGCCAAGAAACCAGCATATAATGCCGAGTAGCTTGGGAATGCGCTCATCGTTCAAGCCAAATTTGAGCGCCAACTGGTTTTTGTCTTGCTTGCTTTTTGCCATGCCTTGCGCCAAGGTAATCGCCCCTAAAGGGAATTTAATGAAAAGGCAAAATTAGGAAGAATTTGAGGATGATGCCGGGATTTTGTTGTTCTGGAAGAAAAGGTGTTATGCGGCGGCAGAACTTAAAATCTTTTCAAGCTGGCATCGAATTTCCTCCACGCTCGGCACGACCCCTTGAAAAACTGGAGTTCCGTCCACGAGTAGCGCAGGAATGGAGGAGATGTGAAAGTCCACAATCTCATCCACCCCTGTCACTTGCTCAATGGGCAAATCGAGAGACAGATACTCCAATGCTGCCCTGAGGTTGGCCTCGAGGGCTTTGTGTTTTTTACATCCTATACCGAGTATCTGTAGTTTGTTCATGGTAATTTAACTTTCCAGGCTGTCGAGTATCTGGTCAGGAGTGACTTGTTCACCCGACGCGGCCTTGATGATGTCAAACGTGGTTATGATGCCCACCAATTCATTGTTTTCTTCAACAATCGGTATGGCATGGAACCTGTTTACAAGGAAAATTTCCAAAGCAACGTTGATTCGATCGTTGGGGTTGAGCTTGGCCAACCCGGTGGTCATGATATCTTTTGCAGTATATGCTCTCAGCCTTGCCTCGTTAACAAAGCGGTCTTCCTCGTTGTGATTAAAGCCCCGAATGAAGTGTAGAAAATCGGTTTTGCTTACCAAACCAACTAATTCCTTGTACCGCACGACGGGTAAGTGATGGATGTTATGTTGGTCAAAAAGCTCCTGGATGTGGGTGAGCTTGTCTTCCGGGCTCACCGTGAGGAGGTTGCTGCTCATGATCGTTTTTACGGGTGCAAGAATGTTCATTTGAAATTGAATTTTCGGTAAGTTTACAGATAAATTAAATTGACCGAAACACAACGCTAATTTGGCTGTAATTAACGTAGTTTCCGAATGATTAACATCAACCGGACGGCTGACTTTCATCAATTGGGCGTGAAATTAGAGGTTTTGAACGGCTGCCTGAAAAATTTTTTCTAAAAAAATTGCAGGAACGCCCCACCTCAGGCCTGATTTTTTGAAATATTATTTTTATTTTCACAAAAAAGGCAGTCTTTTTAGTTTATTGTTAAGGATTTTTGTGGAAAAACATTTTTTTGTTGTGTTTGTTGTTTTTGGCGCAGCATCAGAAGCGCTTGTTTTCTTTGATTGGGTGCCTGTTTTTTAGGCTGTATTTAATGTACTATGGTTTTTCTTTCACAGGTAACCTGGAGCCGCTCTTATGCTATTGATTTAATCACATGCTCGTACCGACTACTTCAAGGTCTTCACATATTCCAGGGACAAATTTAATTTTCCGGCGATATCTTCTGCCGACATGCCCAAACTCAATAAGAGCCGGACAGCTTCTTCCTGCTTGTGGATAGCTTCTTCCTTCAGTTTTCGCTCCTCTTCTTTTTGTCTTCGCTCCTCTTCTTTTTGCTTTGTGGCCTCAGTAATTCTATGCTCATAATCGTTGATTTCGGCCACAAAATCATCCTCTACGGTCATAATATCCCTGACCTCCTTTTCCTGTGCTGCCGCCTGTAAAAGGCGGATGATAGGCCGGAATCGCTCCGGGAAATCAGTTTCTTTTACATTCATAATATGGTGGTTTTCCTGCCTGTTAGCCTGATCAAAAATACTGAGCAGCATTTCCAGCTCGTCGCGCCGCCTTTTGCTTAACGCCGGCACATTGATAATAATTCCCTGATGGAACAGCGACTCTATGAAGTGGGTGCGCTCTTCCAGCGCCTCACGGGTGTAGCGGTCGCGGATGCACCTGCCCACATTGATTACCGGGATGTGCTCAAAACCTTCCAACTTCTCCCCCAGGATGTGTATATTGGCAAAATGGGCAGACCGCTTTTATACTTTCGCCCGGTAGCCTCCATAATCCAATGGAAGAAATTTTCATTCATGTATTGCTTGCCTAAGTATTTACGGAAACGCACATTTTCATCCGTAAACTTCGACTTCTGAATTTCGATGATGATAACCTTTTCGCTACCGTCGGCTTCGCGCACTTTCGCCGAAAAATCGAGCCGATAAATAGACAGATTGAGACCGGTGGCGAAGGTGTTCTTCTTTTCCGTTACCAATTCCTGAGGTAAGAATTCCAAGGAGATGATGTCCAATCCGGTTACGTCAGATAAGAAGATTTTAGCCACCTTATTGTCTTCCATAAGGTACTTGAACACTACGTCGTATATGGGATTTGCAATTTCCAAGGAGAACAAAGTATTTCTTACAAAGATAGGCTGTTTTGTGCAATAGCCCAAGTGCATGGGGTCAAATGCCGGCCACATGGTTGCCGAAGGTTAACATCGGCTCGCTCTGTAGCTCGCAAATCGTGCGTGCTGTTCGGCGGGGTTTAGTTGGCGCATGCCGCACAGCGGCCATTGATTATAAGGTGCGTATCCTCCATAATAAAACCTGCAGGTGGCACCAGTTCAGGCGCCTGTACTTCCTGCACGCAGAAGGTGCGGTCGCAGGATTTGCAGTGAAAGTGGGCGTGGTGGTCGTGATGAGCATGGACGTCGCAGTGCCCGGCACAAAGGGCATATTTCAGCCGCTCACTTCCATCAATGGCCTTATGGATCAAGCCACTTTCTTCAAAGGTTTTCAGGGTTCTATACAAGGTAATTCTGTCGGAATCCTGAAGACGGGTCTCCAGATCCCGTTGCGATAAAGCACTGTCGTGTTGCAGAAAAAGATCCAGGACTTCTTCCCTGAAACGGGTTCTGCGAAGCCGATGCGTCTGAAGTAATTCTGCTGAGTTCATATCGCTCAATTGGTAATTTGCGCATTATAAACCACAGGCTTGGCAACATTCCGAACACCATCGAATGCCCAGGCCGATATGGTATAATTGCCTGCCACCAAGGTTGCCGGCACTCGCAAAACTACTGAAAATTGCATAAAACGACCATCCGCAGACGTGAAATTCATCGGCTCACCCCAACTGAAGGTGTTGCCGCTTGCTCCGGAACGATAATAGAACTCCAACTTTCCGTTGCCACCCTCCCATAGCGAATAATTGTCCGTAACAGTGCCTGTAAAGGTATAATCCTGACCCTTGCGCAATGCCAGCACCCCCGCATCAGGACTGGGTGAACTTATCTCTAATACAGGCGGCTCCTCATCAGAAGGATGGCTTACCTTGATGGCAAAAACACTTAACTCCGGATTAGAATTTCCTGCTTTATCCAGCGCCTGAATCTGAAAATGGTAATCTCCGGCTGTCACATTGGAAGGCACTTCTAAAGTTCTGCGCAACAAATACTCCTTGCCGCTGATATCCCCAACCTCCAGAACAGTCCAGTCTTCGGTATCGAGTTTGTGCCCGTGACAGTCGAAGTTGCTGTGTATGTCTATCTTGAACTGAGAAAGAGCTACATCGTCTGTGATTTGTGCTTCAATGACAAGCTGACCGCCCCCCTGCACGTGAAACACGACAGGTTCAAGGCCCATACAAACACTATCAGGATAAGGTGTTGGATTGGACGCTGTTATCTGAATCACGGGAGGCGTGTCATCTACGGTAGCGGACTCACAGGAAAACCCCGCAAAGACTAAAAGACCTAAAAACACCCCCGGAAAGCATCGGATTTTCATTTTTCCAGAATCGAATTAAACAAATATATACCTAAAGAACGTTTTTTGTGCAACATTGTTGCGAAAACGAATGATTCGAAGAGTTCTCCTGGTTGGGATATGGATTTTCAGCACTGCTGTGGCCTGGAGTCAAATCAGCGGTAAGGTATATAGTGAAAACGGGGAGCCATTGCCCGGTGCATTGATTTTACTCCTACCCGACTCCTCCTCTGCGCTCTCTGATGTGGATGGAGGTTTTCGATTTTCCAATTTGCGTCCAGGGGCTTATTCTATTGAGGTACGCTTCCTGGGGTTTGATACCTGGCGTCGTGCGCTGAGTCTGGAACGCCGCCCGATCCTCCTGGATGTGGTCATGCTGAGTCGGGAGCAACAACTGGAAACCATAGTGGTGCATGCTGATCATGCCAAGCAGGAAAACACGCTGGCCACGGAACATATCTCCCTGCAATTTACCACCCAACAGCGAGGAGGCACTTTTGCTCAGGCCATTGAAAGGCTGCCGGGTCTAAGTGCTATAACTGTGGGCGCCGGTGTGGCCAAGCCGGTCATCCGAGGGCTTTCTTTCAATCGCATCATTATCAATAGCCAGGGTATTAAACAGGAAGGCCAGCAATGGGGTGCCGACCACGGGCTGGAAATTGACCAGTACGAAGTTGAGCAGGTGGAAATCATCAAAGGGCCGGCTTCTCTCCAATACGGCTCTGATGGCCTGGGGGGCGTTATCAATATTCTTCCCGGAGCAATTCCGCAGCGCAACAGCTTTTCCGGTAGTGCCATGGCGCTTTACAAAACCAACAATCGCCATTATACCAGTTCGTTGTTTCTTGCGGGCAACCGCAACGACTACTTTTTTACTGCCCGGGTTACCCGGCAGGACTATGGAAGTTTCCGAGTGCCTGCCGAGCGTTTTATATACAACGGCTTTGAATTGCCCATATACAATAACATCCTGCTCAATACAGGAGGCTTTGAAAACAATCTGAATCTTAACCTGGGCAGGAAAACGGAAAACGGTATTACGCGCTTATCTTACAGCCTCTATGACCTTGAGGCTGGCCTTTTTCCAGGCGCTGTGGGCGTACCGCGAAGTTTTACCATCCTGCCGCGGGAGAACAACCGCGAAATTCTGATTCCCAAGCAAGCGGTGCGCCATGATAAGTTATCGCTCAGCAGGCTCTGGTTTTGGAAAGAACATCATGCAGAACTCAACCTGGGATACCAGTACAACCTGCGCCGCGAATTTTCTTTCCCGGAAAATCACAATCGCTTCCTATTGGAGGATCCCAATGACCGCCTGGCACTTCGCCTCGATTTACAGACATTGTCTGCGAATGGCCACGTAGAATATCGGCCACAGGCAGGTAAAAAATGGATTTTGGGGTTCAACGCCCAATACCAAACTAATCGCCGAAGTGGATTTGAGTTTTTGCTTCCCGATTTCCGTACCTTTAGAAGTGGGGTTTTTGGCATTGCGGAAATTCAACTCAGCCCCCGATTGGTCGGCATAGGCGGCATACGCACAGATATTGGAACCAACCACACAGATTTTTTTGAACAACCCTTCTTTGATAGCAGAGGTACGCCGATAGGCTTTCAGCGAGCTCCTGAAACTCAGACGGTTTTTATCAATCCGTCCGGTGCTTGGGGCGTTAACTTCGAAGCCATTGACAACCAGTTGTTTTTAAAAGCAAATGTAGGTAAGAGTTTTCGCGTGCCCTATCCCAACGAGACTTCTTCTGACGGCGTGCATCACGGCAATTTTCGGCATGAGCTGGGCAACCCGGACCTAAAATCCGAACATGGTTACCAGCTCGATTTAGGCGCGGATTGGGAAAGCCCCCACTTCAGTTTTTCCTTTGCCGGATATTTGAATTATTTTGATGATTTTATTTACCTCCGGCCTTCCGGCAGATTTGTGTTTCGCCCGGATGCGGGGCAGACCTTTCAGTATGTTCAAAACGATGCCTTGTACACCGGTTTTGAGCTCGATGCGCATTGGCACTTTCATCGAGCGTGGTCTTTGTCTGGCAATGCAGAGTACGTCTGGAATCGCAATTTGGATGAAGGGCGCCCCTTGCCATTTACCCCTCCACCTTCCGTGCGTAGTGAAATCCAATGGAAACCGGCAGTTAGAGGATGGATACGCGACGTGCAGGTTCATCTCGCCGGGCATCGCTATTGGGCCAAGACTGCCGCAACGGTAGCGCAGAATGAACCCCAAACCCCGGCT
>CAYTNI010000073.1:0-10644 GCA_964439115.1 uncultured Saprospiraceae bacterium | reverse complement strand
ATTGAAAAAAGATGCCAAATGGCGGTTACCATTTTGCCAAAAACAAGACTATTAATAAAGGATACCTGTGATTTTCAAAAAAGATATCAACCCTGGTTTCTTTCGGAGTAAAAGCAACTCAGCTAAACCACTTTAATGCGAACAATGAACTAAACCCCGGTTTTTTCTACAATGCGGCGTAAGCGGAGGCCAGTTTGGCGGCGAGTTCGGCATTATTCAGCACTAGAGCTTTATTTGCCTGCAGGCTGACGCCGGAGGTAATTTGTTCGATTCGGGCAAGGAGGAAGGGGGTGAGGGATTTTCCTTTAATCTCTTGTGCGTCGGCATCGTGGATGGCCTGTTCAATGGCCTGTTCGACGGATTCACGGTTCATGGCGTGTGATTTGGGAATGGGGTTGGCGATGACCACACCGCCATGAATACCGGTATCCCATTTTACGCGGAGGGCATAGGCGAGATCTTCGGGGGTATCGAGGCGGTAATCCACGGGAAGGCTACTGCGGCGGGTATAAAATGCGGGGAACTCGTCCGTTTGATAACCGACCACGGGAACGCCGTGAGTTTCGAGGTATTCGAGGGTGAGTTCGAGATTGAGTACGGCTTTGGCGCCGGCACAGATGACGGCCACGTTGGTGCGGGCGAGTTCCTGGAGGTCGGCTGAGATATCCATGGTTTCTGCGGCGCCGCGGTGAACTCCGCCGATACCTCCTGTAGCGAAGACGGGTATTCCGGCGAGGCGGGCTCCAATCATAGTGGAGGCGACGGTAGTTGCGCCACTACCGCTGCGTGCGAGGATAAAGGCGATATCCCGACGGCTGGTTTTGGGTATTTTATCGCCTTCACTGCCGAGCATTTCGATTTCCGCATTGGAAAGTCCGATTTTAAACTTTCCGCCGATGATGGCGATGGTTGCTGGAACAGCCCCGTGTTCCCGGACGACAGCTTCGCAGCGCAGAGCGGTCTCTACGTTATCCGGGTAGCTCATACCATGAGCAATAATTGTTGACTCCAACGCAACTACCGGCCTTTTTTGTTGCAAGGCATCATTCACCTCGGGAGCGATTTCCAAAAACGAATACTTCATCGAAATGCGACTTGATTGGGGCAAAGGTAATTCATTTTTTGGTTGCCTTTCATCTTCGGCAAAGGGATTATCTCAATTGGAGTCCGGGGAGTTATTCTTCGATATCATAGATAGAAGGCTCGCTCTCGCTGTTTTCGCGAGAGGCTTGAATCTGGTCAATCAACTCCAGGGAGCGGCTCCAGTATCGCTTCAGGGAAGGGCCGGCCTTTTCCACTAAATCCCAGGTGGTTTGGGGATATTTTTCAAGGAATGAGTAGGTCATAGACTCATTTTTGGATGATTCCTGAATGAGGTGTGCCTGGTTGCCGAACCAGATTATCAGGCTGTACAAGAGCGTGGTGAATGCTGCGGTGACTACTCCACCAATGATTTGGTTGATGAAATTGATATTCACCCCTTTGACGCCATTTTCAAAAATGCGGGCAAGGGTTCGAATCGCCATCACACACAGGATAAAAGTCAACGCAAAAGCCGGAATAAAAAGAAGCGGGTTGGTGGAGTCCGTGGCGGTTTTCAAGAGAGAGGTTACATCCGGAGAAAAGCGAAATGCGATAATTACACCGAATAAAACGGATAGGATATAGAATACCGTGCGGATGATACCTTTGGTAAAACCCACATAAAAACCATAGACAAAAATGATGAAGCAAAAAAGATCAATCATAAGATGCAAAGATAAGATACTTTGGCCTCTCAGTCAATTTACATAGACAAATGAATGCATAAACACCGACGAGCACCTTACCCGAACACCGGAGCAGAAAATATTAAACCGTCAATACCGTTTCTCTGGTATCTTTGTACACGGCAAATTAGTATAATCATGAAACGGGCGCTTTTTTTTCTTTTTCTGGGGGTGGCCATTCACCTCCAGGGTCAAACCCTTCCCAAGGTTTTTATACTTGGCGGTGATGAAGGCCTTTACGAAACCCTTACTGCCGAATACGGCGAAAGTATGCTCACTGCATGCGGAGGCAATATGGAAGTAGCCATGGGGAAGTGGCTGGGGATGTTGCAGGAGATGGAACAATACGCCAAAAAAGTTCGCTACGACCTCAAAGGCACCAAAATGTGGATGCAAGTATTTTGGGATAAGGATGGTACGATCAACCATATAGGGTTTCGTCTTCAAAGTGACTCCCGAAATGTGCGCAACGAGGAAATCATGGCCTTTTTCAGCAGTTTCATGAATCGCTACAAGTTTCCGGTAACTTACGGCCAGCGTTATTCGCACTACGTGAGCGTCACCTTTCCGACTTTTGTAGAAAGGGCTGAAAAATAAAGGAGAAATGCGGCTTTTTGCTTTACTTTGCGGCGCTGTAAACGGTAAGCTGGTCGTTTGACCCCTTCCGGCAGCAATAAAACGCTCAATCCGTAAAAATTTAGGAAATCATGGTCAAAATACTCATCAACGATGGCATTCATCCCGATGGGCAAACGCTCCTTGAGGAAGCCGGTTATCAGCTGGACATCAAACATGTACCACAGGCTGAACTCCCCAAAGTACTCCCGCAGTACGATGTCATATTGGTCAGGAGCGCAACAAAAGTGCGCCAGGATCTGATAGACCTGTGCCCCAATCTCAAAATCATTGGTCGGGGTGGCGTCGGGATTGACAACATTGATGCAGAATATGCGCGCAGCAAGGGTATTGAGGTAATTACCACTCCTGCAGCTTCCTCCCAATCCGTTGCCGAGCTCGCCTTCGCCCACATGTTTACCCTGGCGCGGTCTTTGCAACTGGCCAACCGCCTCATGCCCACGCATGGCGACCAGGACTTCAAGCAGCTCAAAGAGGCATATTCCGACGGCTTCCAATTGCGAGGTAAAACCCTCGGCATCATCGGATTCGGTAGAATCGGACAGGAGGCGGCCCGCATTGGCGTCGCCCTGGGTATGCGCGTCATGCCCGTAGATGTCATGATTGATGAAGCGGATATCGCAGTAGCTATTCCGGATTCCGACAATGTACGTCTCTCCATCAAAATGCGCACTTACGAGATGGAGGATGTTCTCCGGCAGGCCGACTTCATCACGCTCCACGTGCCTTTCGGCGGCGGCACCCCGATTATCGGCGCCAAAGAACTCCAAATCATGAAGACTGGCTCCTGCCTTATCAACACCTCCCGCGGAGGCGTTGTGGATGAAGAGGCGATGCTGGCCGCACTCAACTCGGGCAAACTCGGCGGGGCCGGCCTCGACGTATTCGACTTTGAGCCCAAACCGCGCAAAGAACTCCTCGATCATCCTAAAATCTCCATGACGCCGCACATCGGGGCTTCGACCCAGGAAGCTCAGTCGCTAATCAGTCTCGAACTGGCTGATAAGATTCTGGCCTTTTTTGGAGATGACAAATAACACCCACCAACCTGACCTTTCATTTTATGAATCAGAAAATTCAAACCGCCGCACTGATTATCCTGGCCATCTGCGTGGGATTCCTCCTGGTGCAATACTTCAGTGGTACCAAGCAACCCGCTACAGGTTCATCCACGCCGGATAAAATTGCCTCACTCCATATTGTATTCGTTAACGAGGATTCTCTGCTGGCCAACTACGAGTACATGAATCAGAAACAGTTGGAATTTTCCCAAAAGGAAGCCAAAGCGGATGCAGAGCTCAAAGCGCGTGGCCAGTCTCTGGAACGGGAGTTCGCCTCCGCCCAGGAAAAAATCCAAAAAGGCCTTCTGGCGCCCAATCAGGTAGCTGTGGAAGAACAGCGCCTGATGAAAAAGCAACAAGCACTTGTGGCCGAGCAGGAGCGCCTCACCCGCGAATTTATGAGTGAAGGCCAAAAGCTGCAGGAGGAACTCAATACCACCGTCAAGGATTTGCTGGCAGCCCTCCAAAAAGAATTCGGTTACGACTACATCCTGAAATACGGCTCCAACAGTGGCGTACTCATGGTCAACGACAGCCTCGACATTACGCCCATAGTGCTTGAACGCTTGAACCAGCCCAAGGAAAAATGAGTTTACACCCACAAAATTGTAGTATGAAACAGTTGCTCATTCTATCTTTTTTTATCGCTGCCATCGTAGCCTGCGGCAATACCGGTTCTGATACTTCCAGCGCTTCTGCTGTGGCCGGTACGCCACCTTCAGAAGGTGCCAAACTCTATAAGCTCCACTGTGTAACATGCCATGGCTTGTATGGCGATATGGGCGCTGCCGGGGCTTTCAATCTCCAAGAGTCTAAACTGACACTTGAAGAGCGCATCGAAGTCATCACCAAGGGCAGAAATACCATGACAGGTTTCCAAAACCTACTCAGTCCGGAGAAAATCAAACTCATTGCAGCATATACCCTCGAATTGAAAAGCGAGTAATCATCCTGTATTCATACACCTTCAGTACATCCGGCTCCCTCCAGGAAATTAATGATTAAGAGGTCTTTTCTTAATCATGCCCCCCTTGGTATCTTTCACGCTGTTCGCCACTACGAATGCATCGGATTCAATCTTTTCTATTTCAGTATATAATCGACTGATTTCCAATCGTGTAATTACTGTGTAGATAATATCCACCTCTCTCGATTCTCCGCGTTTCCCATAGCCGCGCTTGCCGCTATATACCGTAACGCCACGACCCATCTCCTGGATAATCATCTGGCGGATTTCCTCACTTCGAGAGGCGATGATAGTTACACCTATGTATTCTTCGATTCCCTCCACGATAAAATCCAGCGTCTTGGATGCCGACCAATAGGTAATCATTGAGTAGAGCGCAATTTCTATTCCAAGCAGATAGGCCGCCATGGAGAAAATCAAAATGTTGATTATCAATATGATATCTCCTAATGTAGCTCCAATTTTTTTGCTCAGAAAAATTGCCAGCACCTCAGTACCATCAATGACAGCACCGCCTCGGACAGCGAAACCGATTCCTGTACCCAGGAAAAACCCACCGAAAATAGCCACTAGCAAAGGATCATCTGTTACACTGGGAAAGGTTACTGTAGCTAAGCAAAGCGAGAGACCGGAGATGGCCAGCATAGTTTTAATGGCAAAACTCCGCCCCAACGTCACACGCCCCATCAAAAAAAATGGCAGGTTAAGCCCAAAAACCAGCACCGGCAAAGGTATTTTGGTCAACGCAGAAATCAGCAATGAAATACCCGTCACTCCACCATCAATGAAATGTGCCGTGAGCAAAAAGCCCTTAAGCCCAAAGGATGCCGAAAAAATACCAATGGTGATGTACAAAAAATCCTTGAGCAATCCCCGCACTTCAATTTTCAGCATGCGATATTGGCGAGCAACCGTCCGCTGTGGAATACTATCGCCCTCGTCTTTATTTTTTTGGGCTTGCCACTTAACCAGGAATAACAAAAAGCGTTTCCAGATTGCTTGCATACTATTTTTTTTATCTTTAATCACTCTCCTTTTGTTTTAATCGGGCATTTGTGCAGGAGAAGGCTACCCGTTCAATTCGCATTGGCCGATTTCACTCAACCTAAGAAACTCAGCAATAGTCCGGCCGCCACTGCAGATCCGATAACCCCCGCCACATTAGGCCCCATGGCATGCATCAGCAAGTGATTACCGGGGTCTTCTCTTAGCCCTTCCATTTGCGCCACTCGCGCACTATCCGGTACGGCCGAAACTCCTGCAGCTCCAATAAGCGGGTTAATACGATCTTCGGGCTGCAGAAACAAATTCATCACTTTGGTAAAAATCACGCCCCCGGCAGTAGAAATTGCAAAAGCAAGGGCTCCCAGGCCAAAAATCTGAATACTTTGGGTAGTCAGAAACACATCAGCCTGGGTGGAGGCACCCACCGTGAGTCCGAGAATAATGGTAACCATATCAATCAGGGTGGTGCGCGAGGTTTCAGCCAGTCTTTTGGTCACTCCGGATTCCTTAAGGAGGTTCCCGAAAAATAGCATGCCGAGCAAAGGAAGGGCACTTGGCGAAATGAAGGTAGTCAGAATCAGCCCTACAACGGGAAAGACCATCTTCTCAGTTCTGCTCACGGCACGCGGAGGTTTCATGCGCAGGAGCCGCTCCTTTTTAGTGGTCAGCAGTCGCATGATTGGCGGTTGAATGACGGGCACCAATGCCATATAGGAATAGGCCGCAATGGCAATGGGTCCAATGAGATTTTTGGCATAAACCGGGTCTCCCTGGAGCGTTTCTCCCACTACTTTAAGGCCGTTGGCCAGTCGGGAGGCCAGGAAAATAGCTGTGGGTCCGTCTGCACCACCAATTATTCCTATCGCGCCGGCTTCAACAGGATGAAAACCAAGCATAAGTGCTCCCAGGAAAGTGGTAAATATGCCCAGTTGGGCGGCGGCGCCGAGCAGCAAAAGGCGCGGATTGGAAATCAGCGCTGAAAAATCAGTCATAGCGCCGATTCCCAGAAAGATTAGTGGAGGATAGATACCCTTCAACACACCATAATATAAGTAGTTCAACACACTTCCCTCTTCATAGATGCCAATCATCAGGCCAGCACCGGCCTTGAACGGAATATTGCCAATGATGATGCCCATCCCTATAGGAATCAACAGCAATGGCTCGTATTCGTACTTTATGGCGAGGAAAATGAAAAAAAGGCCGGTAGCCATCATGATTAGATTACCGGGATGGGCATTGAGGAAGCCGGAATATGCCAGGAAGGTTTTTACGGCTTCCCAGACACCTTTCGCGGGAGCTTCCTGGCCAGGCATTAAATCACCCTGAGCAAAACTGGCGTGAATCAGCGCGAGCAACCCGATGACGGCGATTAGGGTGGTGAGCTTTTTCATGGCTGTTGCACTTCAAACAATGCATCGTTCTGGAGTACTGCATCTCCGACTTTGACAGCTACCGCCACTATTCGGCCTGTTTTTTCAGCGAAGATGCTATTCTCCATTTTCATGGCTTCTATTTTGAGCAGTAAGGCTCCTTTTTGCACAACATCCCCGGGCTGTACCAGTATGGCTGTGATGGTTCCCGGGAGGGGAGATTTCACTGTCCATGACCCGGTATCTTTTTTGGCGACCTGCTTTTCTTCCGGTTTGGGAGAAGGTACTGCGCTGCGCACCAAAACGGGAGTTTTAGACGGTTGGGGCACATCGCGCAAAACCTCTACGGTATAGTGGGTTCCATTGACTTCCAGTTCAAAGTGGTTAAACTCGGAGGAGAGGATTTCCACTTCGTAATCATGGCCTTTAATCCTGAATTTATACTTTTTCATGGCAATTTCATCAACGGCGAATGGGATGGCGCATGCCAAAAATTTTTGAGCTCCATGGCGAATAAGACTTTGATATCTTCCGTATGGTCAGTTTAGTGGAGGATTCATCGTGCAGTTCGTTCAGATAAAGGTGGAGCGCCATGGCGATGGCTGCGGCCTCGTCTGCTGGGATATGGAGCGCAGCCCCTTCCTGTATGGGTTTTCCGGCTTTTTTCAGCCGGGATCGGATTTGAAAATGAAGCAGGCGCGGGAAGTTTTGAAATGCCACATACAACAGCGCTAAGGTTATAAGGGTGACGGTGTACCCTACCAGCGAGATGAGCAAACCGTATTCGATGGTAGTTTTCATAGTGGGATGTTGGCGTGTTTTTTGGGTGGGAGCACGTCCTTTTTCGTGGCGAGGGCCTGCAGAGCCCGGATTACCCGAGGCCGTGTACTCCGCGGTTCAATGATGTCATCAATATATCCATAGCGGGCTGCCACGTAGGGGTTGGCAAATTTTTCCCGATATTCCTTTTCTTTTTCTCTTAGAAACACGGCGCGCTCTTCCGGGTCTTCCATGGCGGCCAGATTTTTTCCTTCCAGCACTTCGATGGCGCCGTGCGCACCCATGACGGCAATTTCCGCTCCGGGCCAGGCGTAGTTGATATCTGCGCGAAGTTGTTTGCTACCCATCACATCATGGGCACCGCCGTAGGCTTTCCTAAGAGTAATGGTGATTTTGGGTACTGTAGCTTCGCCATAGGCGAACAACAGCTTGGCGCCATGGGCAATAATGCCGCCATATTCCTGGAAACTACCGGGCAGGAAGCCCGGCACATCCACCAAGGTTAGAATGGGTACGTTGAAGGCGTCGCAGAACCGAACAAACCGCGCCGCCTTACGCGAGGCATTCATGTCGAGCACGCCGGCAAGAAAATTGGGTTGGTTAGCGACGATACCGCAGGGCATGCCGCCCATTTTGGCAAAGCCTATCACGATATTTTTGGCGTAGTGCCGCTGGATCTCCAGAAACTCTCCCCCATCTACCATAGCATGGATTACATCTACGATATCGTAGGGTTGGTTGGGGTCGTCAGGGATGAGAGTATTTAGGCCGTCATCCATGCGGTCGAGAGGGTCTTTACACTCGGTGGCGATAGGATCCTCAAGGTTGTTTTGAGGCAGGTATTCCAGGAGTTTACGAATAAGCAGCAACCCCTCCTCTTCGCTTTCGGCTTTGAAATGGGCCACGCCTGACTTACCGGTATGTATATCGGCGCCACCCAGATCTTCGATGGATATATCCTCACCGGTGACCGTTTTCGTTACTTTAGGGCCGGTGACGAACATATGGCTGTTTTTTTCAGTCATGACGATGATATCCGTCAGTGCGGGAGAATAAACCGCCCCGCCGGCACAGGGTCCGAAGATGGCTGATATCTGGGGGATGACGCCGGAGGCCAGGATATTGCGGTAAAATATTTCGGCATAGCCGGCAAGGCTGTTCACCCCCTCCTGGATGCGAGCGCCGCCACTGTCGTTGATACCGATTACGGGGGCGCCCACTTTAAGCGCCTGGTCCATGATTTTACATATTTTCAGGGCAAAAGATTCAGAAAGAGCTCCGCCGAATACTGTAAAATCCTGGGAGAACACATAAACGACCCGCCCATCGATAGTACCCCGACCGGTGACGACACCATCGCCGAGGTATTTTTCATTTTCAAGTCCAAAATCGGTACAGCGGTGGGTGACGAACATGTCGTATTCCTCGAAACTCCCTTCGTCGAGAAGTATTTCGATGCGTTCGCGGGCGTTGAGTTTGCCCTTACCGTGTTGAGCTGCCTGGCGCTTTTCACCACCGCCGAGGCGTGCCTGTTCGCGAAGCTCAACCAGTTGTTTTATTTTTTCATGGATATCCATACGAAGCTATATTGCAGGAGGGGGCTTCCTATGGATGCAAGTTATGAGAAATCTCCCGGACTTCCAATGCTATTTCACCGTAAAAAGAATGATTGTTCCCTGTGCATACAGAGGTTAACACAACACTTCATCTTCAGCGGCTTACATCTCCCCAAGTAAAAGTAGAAGAGATTGATGTACAAGTAGTTGCAATCCTGGCTTACCAAACCATGCCCACTTTGGATGGATATTTGTTTTGCGCGATGGCAATAACTCCCTGAAAACAGCACACATTTATTCGGAGTACCTGAGTCATTGTACGCCGAAGAATGAGGGAGGGAGGCACAGGCATGCCATCAGAAGGATGACCTACTGACAGGTGGTGGTTGTTCGGCATATTTTGCCGAGTTGTTACTCCTCTTTCAGGTTCTGAATTTTGTTGAGCAGCAGAGCACCTTTGCGCATGAAGTCGTCGTGGTATTGCGAGTATTCGTTATACACCATCATCAGGCGAGCGGCATCGAAGGCGGCAGATTTAGGGATAATCTGGCGGGCAGCGATGGGGTGAAGCCAATACTCGAGATTATTGGAGCGCAGATAAGAGTTATCCAGCTCAAAATTGATGACTACCGACAACTTATTGAGGGAGAAGAGATACTCTGTTTCTTTGTTCAGTACCTTTTGAAGGTCGAGCACGTTGTA
This sequence comes from uncultured Saprospiraceae bacterium, assembly GCA_964439115.1. Classification (GTDB taxonomy): domain Bacteria; phylum Bacteroidota; class Bacteroidia; order Chitinophagales; family Saprospiraceae; genus UBA2329. Next base: position 795 of record CAYTNI010000073.1, on the reverse strand, counting down.
GCGGCTGAAATTGATTCCTGCCCGCTCACAGAGGAAAACGTCACGACGGCCATCGAAAGTGATGATGTCGCGGAACTGGTACTTCTTGAGATTCTTGAGCAAGAAGTTTTTGATGGCCATTTTAGCCGGATGGAGTTGCTTGAAGGCGTACTTAAGATCCATTTCCTCCAGGCGAAAATCCTCCTTGTAAGGCTTGCGGCGACGCGTTTTGAGGTTGACCACCTCTTTGGCTCTTCCAATAGTATGCCCCAGTTCGTTGATTTTGGGATACACATTGACAATCTCTACATTGGCATTATTGACCCAGCTCTCCAGAAAAATTCTGTTGGAGCCATTTTCAAAAACCAAAAGAGCGATTTCACTGATGGCGTAAAAATTAGGGTATCCACCATAAATGTTGCCATACTTTAACTCTAAAAAAGCGACGTTAGTGTTCACGTTAATGAATTTTGGGAAATGTGGTAAATGAATGTGGGTGAATATGGTTTCTCATGTTAGTGTTTCTGTCTTGTTGTCCAACGTGCCCCGCGTCCCACTTCATATCGTGTTTCATGACCTAGTTTTCACGTAGTAAAAGCTTTCCAAGGCGGTGAACACCACAGTAATATAAATGCGATGTTTTTAAGGCGGCAAAAATAATAAATTCAGCTAAAAAATCTACTTTAAAACAAACTCTTTTCGTCCACGTTCAAAAATTTTCCATTTTCGTAGATTTTTTCGTCATCGGCGAAGATCATCCCCCCGCTTTTCATGTCGGCAATCATGTCCCAATGCACGACAGACTGGTTTTTGCCT
>CAYTNI010000072.1:0-10683 GCA_964439115.1 uncultured Saprospiraceae bacterium | reverse complement strand
TGGGTAAAGGTCTTGTTGGTGAGCTTGCGAAAATAGCGGCAAAATGCCGGCACGGTCATGTTGATTTTAGCGGCAACCTCCTCCAAGGCAATATGCCGATGGAAATTTTGATCTACAAAGTGGTAAATGCTATTCATCCGCTCCTGATCCTGGGCATTGATTTCCAGTGCAAATCCACCGGCATTCAGCAGCTGGTATTCCTGGGCATAAGCCATTTCCTGCAATATCGAAAGTAAAGTGAGCAGCCGGTCAAATCCGTTGTGCTCTACCATTTGCACTAAGCGACTACCAATGCGGTGCCTCGTTTCTCCATGGAATGTAATACCCTGGTGCGAGCGCTCAAAAAGCTGGCGAATAGCCGACATTTCAGGCTTGGATAAGAATTCGGGGCCAAGAAAATCCTCCCGCATTTGCACTACAATTTCTACATGTTCGTCGTAGAGCTCTTCAGAAAATCCAAAATGCGGCATATTAGGACCCAGGAAAATTAATTCGCCGTGTTCGTAGAAGGAAACATGTTCTCCTATGTGCCGCTTACCCCGTCCATTGGAAATATAGACAATCTCATACTCCGGGTGAAAATGCCAGTAGGGCTTGCCGAGATAGTTAATGTCGGTGAACTTCCTAACGGTGAAAGAGTTGCCAAAAACCGGTTCTATCTTTTCAAGTGTTGCTTTCATGGGTATTCTTTTGGTGATTTGGCAGATATGGATAGCCGCATCACGTTGGGTGCTTTTCGGTATCCAACATAAACAACGACACAAAATTAACGGAAAATGTTTCGATATTCTACAACTCGGTTAATATAGCATCAAAACTTGCAAATATTGAAACATTATGCGGGTATAAAATTTTACCGGAATGCATAGAATCCAGTTGCTCCTCCGGAGTGATTTTTGAAATTCCACAGGTTTTTCGTACCTATGCGGGTCAAATAACCAAAGCGAATTTCACACCAATGAACGCGATACTTCAAAAATCTCTGCCACACCTCGCAGCCATGGCTGCTTTCCTATTGCTTTCCGTTTTCTTTTTCAGGCCGCAGCTCAACGGTAAGCTGATAGAGCAAGGGGATATCATGCAATATCTAGGTATGGCCAAGGAGGCCAATGATTACAGGGTGGCCAACGGCAAAGACCCCCTTTGGACCAACTCCATGTTTGGTGGAATGCCCACTTATCAAATCAATACGGTAAGTGCAGGCAATAACCTGAAGTATCTGGAACAAATAGGTCGCCTGTTTATTGCTGAACCCATTGGCCAGTTTTTCCTCGCCATGCTCAGTTTTTATGTATTGATGATTGCCCTCGGGGCAAATCCAATTATCGGTATTATGGGAGGCATTGCTTTTGGCCTCACTACCAATAATCTGATTTTATACGAGGCAGGACACCTCACCAAGCTGAAATCGATCTCCTTCTTTCCACTTATTGCCGCCGGAGCACTCCTCGCTTTCCGTCACAGGCTCCTGTGGGGTAGTGTCTTGTTCGCTACAGGTCTGGGATTGAATATCTTTTCCAACCACATTCAGATGACCTATTACCTGGCGCTGACTTTTATTTTCCTGGGTGTAGCGCAATTGATTCACGACCTCAGGGCTGGTAAGCTGGTGCAATTCCTCAAGGCTACCGGCGCCTTGCTATTGGCTGCCGGACTCGCCATGGGTGCTACGGCCTCCAACCTGATGACCACTTTAGAATATTCCAGAGATACCATGCGCGGCAAGCCCATTTTGGAAAAACCGGCCAATGACAATGCAGAGGTCGCCTCCAGCTCCCTTACAGAAGGCCTCGCCTGGGATTATGCTATGCAGTGGAGCAACGGAACTCTCGACGTGCTGGCAGGTTTTATTCCGGGCATTACGGGAGGTTCTTCCAGCGAAAAAGTGGGCAAGAGTTCTCAATTTTACAAAGACCTCGCCCCACTTTACCAGCAATCCGGACAAGCTCCCCCACCCTCTTTTCAAATTCCGCTGTATTGGGGGGATTTGCCCTTCACCAGTGGTCCTATTTATTTCGGCGCCATCGCTGTTTTCCTCTTTATTTTAGGCTTGTTTACGGTGAAAGGCCCAGTGAAGTGGTGGGTTGGACTTGGCGTGCTGCTCACCATCCTACTTTCCATGGGTAAAAACCTGGAAGGCTTCAACCGAATCATGTTTGATTATTTCCCGCTGTATAATAAGTTCAGAACCCCAAATTCTGTACTCAGTATCACCTCCTTTTTGATGCCCATGCTGGCCTTCCTGGCCTTGGGATGGGCAGTTACGCTTAAGGAGGCAGGCAAATCCGAATTCAGGTCGCTTTATATCGCAGCAGGTATCACCGGTGGCATTGCCCTGTTTTTTGCGCTCCTCGGCCCCTCATTTTTTGCCTTTGCCGCCGACGGTGATGCGAACTTCCTGCGTTCAACCCTAAAACAGGAATCCCTTATCGCCGACCGCAAGGCACTTATGCGGGGTGACAGTTTTCGGGCGTTTTTCCTGGTGCTGCTCTGTGCCGGTCTGTTGTGGGCCTATTGGAAAAAGTACCTGCAAAAAACAATCCTGCTCTCAGGTTTAGTCGTCTTGGTGCTGTTTGATGCATGGTCCGTAGGCCGCCGTTATGTGGATGAAAGCTCCTTTACTGAACGTGCTGATTTTGACAGCAGGTTCAAGCCCACACCCGCTGATGAGCTAATTCTAAAAGACAAGGATCCGAATTTCCGGGTATTTGATCGCTCCGGAGAACAAACTAATCCTTTTGCCTCTTCCCGCGCATCCTATTTTCACAAATCCATTGGAGGCTACCATGCCGCCAAACTACAACGCTATCAGGATTTGATTGACCGACACCTCGCCAAAGGCAACATAAAAGTATTCAACATGCTGAATACCAAGTATTTCATCATGACCGACCCAGATGGACAACCCGTCGTAGAACCGAATGTAGGGGCCCTGGGCAATGCCTGGTTCGTGAGCAACATCAATATCGCTGAAAGTGCTGACTCGGAAATAAATGCCCTGGAAGGCTTTGTCCCTGAGGAGGATGCCATTATACACAAAGAGTTCGCCGATTACATCAATGGCTTCAAGCCGGATAAGGCAGGAGATATTCAACTGACCTCCTACAGCCCGAATAAACTGGTATATTCAAGCAACGCACCAAGCGAACAACTCGCCGTGTTCTCCGAAATTTGGTACGGTCCTGACAAAGGATGGAAGGCTTACGTGGACGGGCAGCCGGCGCCGCATATCCGCGCCAACTACCTGTTAAGAGCCATGCGCATCCCGGCGGGCGCGCATAAAATTGAATTCGTTTTTGAGCCTGACTCCTTCCAGACAGGTAAAATGATTTCTACCCTGAGTTCTTCCATTATCGTGGTTGCTTTCCTAGGCTTGATTGGGTATTACGGATATCAATCCCTTACTTCCCCACCGGCGGAAGCGCCGCAAAGGACACCCTCCAGGCCCGGAAATTCGGATACCCCTTCTACGAAACCACAATCCGGGTCAAGTAGTACAAAACGAAAGGGAAAGCGATAGACTAGAGTAAGTCTCGGCAGCAATGCTGTGCGGTAACAGGCATAAAAGTAAAACCCAACCGCCCTTTACTCCCGGAGGATCGGGCAAGTCATGCAGTGAGAACCTCCTCTTGCTCTGGACAATTCACTGGAGGGAAGCGTAATGATGGTATTTGTCAAATCATCGGGGTTGATTTTGCCCTGATCCACGGCATCGAGAAATTCATTGGCGTGCAATATGGTATAACCTGCCGCCTGAAAGGCCTCTTCCGTTTTGGGATTGCGGTCGTAAGTGAGTGCCACGCCCGGGCGGAGTGCTACGAGGTTGCATCCATCCGTCCATTGCTCTCGCTCCTGGTAAGGAGATTCTCCATGGCCACTCAGAATAAATCGCATGTTGGGGTTGATTTCCGCCAGCAAAAAATCTTTCACGGAAGGATAACTCCCGGGCTTCCCGCTTTGCCGTAAAACCTCGACATTAGAGCTAAGACCATCCACTACGATTGGTTTATAGGCCACGAGATGATCCTGCCGGATTTGGGTAAAAATGGTATCAATATGCATGAATGACCTGTCCTGCGGGATATTGACCTGCGCCACATTGCGCACGATGTCGCGGTCGAGCAGGTACCTGGCCAGGCTGCGAATGCCGTGTTCGGAAGTTCGTTCGCTGTGGCCAATCAGCAGATAGTCTTCGTGAAGCATCATCATATCGCCACCTTCCACAGAAACCCACTCCCCACGGCGGGAAGGCGGAAATAGATCTACTTTGTTGAGGTTGATGAGCTTACCGGCCTCGCGGATGGGCTTAAAAATAGGATGGGACCAAAAGATAAATCGGGTAAGAAAATTTTCGCGGAAGCGAGCCTCTTTAGCGGCTTTGGTGACCACCACATGGTCATTGACTACCACGGCAATGTCCCGGGTAAAAATGAAATTAGGAATGGGGTCAAAAAGAATATAATCCTGTTCGGCGTAATACCCGGTAATGAGCACCTCGCTGAGCATCTCATGTGGCAAATCCTGCAGCAAATTACGAGCACTTGCAGGGAGTTCTTCGTAATTCACAATCAGGTCAATCAGTTCTGTCTTGGTTTCACCATCGGCATCGAGTGCCTGACGAATGAGCTCCTGGGTCTCCATCACATTTTCTGAGCCCATAAATGCATACAGCACTCTGGTAAAAATGTCGTGTTCTTCCTTCATGCGCGGCAGGTGCACAATATCATCAAAGAGCAACTCTTCGGCGCGCCGCGGCGAAATGCGGGCAATACCGTCATCAGGGCGGTGTACTATAACTTTTTTCAGGCTCCCAATTTCGGAAGATACTCGGATGTTGGTGTCCATAATATTTGGTTTGGTCAGGAACAATTCCGGCTTTTCAAAGCCGGGATATGAACTTATTTGAAATTCCTGAAGGGCTACAATGGAATGACTTTTTCTATTTCGTAAATGGAATTGATTTTCCCTGCAAAAATGCAATAAAAAGCCGGTTTTTCAGAAAGCACGCTGATTTCTGTCGGGCGTCCGTCATCTATATAACTGGCTTTCAGCTTACTTTTTATGGTGAAAAAGCTGGAATAATAGCGCAGTTCTACCTCTGGTTTGAAATACAGCATGATTTGAGCCATCATCTTGGCCGCATTGGACAAGGGCTTTGCCTTACAGTAATTACAATTGCCCGGAAAATCCGGTCGGCAATCCGGATTGCGGGCCTGGCATTCGAAAGTTGGCAGGTTGTTGTAGGAAACAGTATGATGGGTATAGGCTACACTGGAAAGGGATAACATTCCGGAAAGCCCGTAGGGCATAATGGATCCAAACTGGCCATCCATGATGGTAAGACCCAGGCGGCTGAGCTGAGGGGAGCTCACAAAAGCAATCTCTGAAATTTCATGTGTAAGCTGAATATCGGCGAGGCCAAACAGGCGGTTGACAGCATTACTACCGGCGTAAGTTGCGTTGATGACACTATCTGCTTCAAGGGAAAACAGGGAGTTATCGCTTCGCTTTTCGAGCTCTACCATCCATTTCCTACCCTGTGCCCCAGCCTCCTTTACATGGTGACCTTTAAGTACGGTAACACCCGGCTGAACAGCAATCTGCGTGCGGTAGTATTCAGCAATTAATATAGGGTCAAAGGTGTATTCAGTAGTAGCATACAAAGCGTCCAGGCGGTCAAAGTTAAACCAGGAATGGCCTTCCCCTACCCTTTCACATCGAATGCCGATAAACTCGCAAAACCGCTCAAACTGTCGGGCATCCGTGAAAGAGGCATACTTGTCAATGGCATAGTATTTTTCAAAATCAAACCAGACAAAAGGCTTGTGTTCTGCAATAAACCGCTTCTTGTGGTCATCGCTCATCCGGGCAGTGGCCACACTCCTTGGATAATGGTATCCACTGTGAAGACGAGCCTGATTGACCACAGAAGCTTTTTGCATCAACTCATCTTCCTTTTCAATCAGAATCACTTTGCAACCATGGCGCGCAAGGTATAGCGCGGAATACACCCCGAACAATCCCCCTCCGACGATGAGGAAATCGCATTGCATGGTAGTCTTCAGCATCATGAAGGAAAGTGGCGAAATATTCCGGCAAATATGGTTTAATCCTCCAGTAAAACGGCATATTTTGACCTAAAGTTTTGAAGGACATTCCCGGATTCAGGGACTCGCCGCTTTGGAGATACAATATGTATGTACTTAATTGCAGCCATAGTCTGGCAGATTTTCCGTAATCAACTTCCTAAAATCAGGTTATTCATAGGATTCACCAAATACGGATTTATATTTGTACACTCAATTTCAATCACGTTTATGGAATCCATCACGCCGCAGCAGCTCTTTGCCCAACACGGTTTTCTGATTGTAAAAGATCTGCTTGCTGAATCCGAAGTACTCGCCTACCAGCAAATTTATGAGGATTTCCTTTCCGGGAAATACGATACGAGCGACCGCCGCTCTGACCTCAGCGGAGCCACATCCGAAGGCCCGGAGCGAATCGTCCAGATTATGAGACCCTCTGACCTGCTGCCGGATTTACTCCATCAACCCTTGTACCTTCGGACCCTCGAAATGGCAAAAACGCTGATTGGTAAAGATGCTGCACTTGATTTTGATATGCTGATCGACAAGTCTCCCCACAGCGATGCACCAACTCCGTGGCATCAGGATGAAGCCTACTGGCCTGACCTGCCCGACAAGCGCGCGCTAAGTTGTTGGGTAGCACTTGATGATGCCTTTATAGACAACGGCTGTATGTGGTATGTGCCGGGATCCCACCTGGAGCCGCTCCGCGCTCACGAACAAACCGGGAAAGGGGGCGCTCTAAAGTGCCAGGGTTCAGAGGCTGAGGCTGTTCCGGCTGAAATCAAAAAAGGAAGTTGCGTCTGGCATCATGGGCGCACGGTACACTACTCCAGAGGTAACAGCACAAACCACCGAAGGCGGGCATTCATCGTCAACTTCAGGCCATTGGCCATGATTGAGCTGGAGCGTGCTCAAGGCTATGACCACCTCGGAAAAAGAACTGTCAAAAATGAAGGCGCCAAAATCTGATACCATTCTTTTTTTTACAGAAACCTGAAATTTCCGGTATTAATATTACTTTTCGCTCCAAAATCAAATTGTACATCCAATTTAAGTCCTTACCATGCAATTACCGTTTATCGCCTGGGCCATTCTCATTGCCTTTTTTGTGCTCTCACTCGTCATCGGCCTCGTAGCATCCCGTACCGCCGGAAACAGTTTTGCCGAATACTTCCTCTCGGGCAGGCACATGCCCTGGTGGCTGCTCGGTTTCTCTATGGTAGCGACCACTTTTTCCAGCGATACGCCCAACCTGGTAACGGATATCGTGCGCAATAATGGAATTGCAGGTAATTGGGTGTGGTGGGCGTTCCTGCTCACCGGCATGCTCACCGTTTTCGTATATGCGAAATTATGGCGGCGCTCCGGCATCCTCACCGACCTGGAATTCTACGAATTGCGGTACAGCGGCAAAGCAGCTTCTTTCCTAAGAGGTTTTCGGGCCATTTATCTTGGCGTTTTCTTCAATATCGCCATCATGGCCACCGTGTCCCTGGCAGCCATTAAAATCGGCGGCGTACTGCTGGGGCTGACACCGGAGACGACACTGCTGGTAGCCGGCGCCATCACCCTAATATATACTATGCTTGGAGGTCTGAAAGGCGTCATCTGGACGGATTTTTTCCAATTTATCCTCGCCATGGTGGGCATGGTCATTGCCGCTGTGTATGTACTCGGTCTCCCTGAAGTGGGCGGGCTGAGCAACCTGCTGCAACATGAAGCAGTCAGCGACAAACTGAATTTTCTACCCGATTTTCAGGATAAACAAAACCTGCTGATATTGCTCATCATCCCCTTAGCCGTACAGTGGTGGAGCGTTTGGTACCCCGGAGCTGAGCCCGGCGGCGGTGGATATATCGTACAGCGCATGCTATCCGCAAAGGACGAGAAACATGCCGTTGGCGCCACACTGTTTTTTAACATCGCCCATTATGCCCTGCGCCCATGGCCATGGATACTGATCGCCCTTGCATCCCTGGTCATTTTCCCTATGGATGCCCCAGAACTGAGGAAAGAAGCAGCCACTGCACTCCAATTGCAGGAGAATGCCGCCATCGTACAGAAAATGCAGGCAAGCCCCGGTGAGGTCGCCGATGTGGATCGCGACAGAATCCGGCAATTGCAGTTTCAATCCAAGGGCCTTACAGCACTCCGACAAGCATTCCCGAGTTCAACGGTACCTGACGACAAAATTGGTCATGACCTGGCCTTTCCAGCCATGGTGAGCAAACTTCCCGGCGCACTGTTGGGCTTATTGCTTGCGGCGCTCATCGCCGCTTACATGTCCACCATCAGTACCCATTTGAACTGGGGCGCCTCATACATCGTCAATGATGTATATCGCAGGTTTATCAAACCCGAAGCAGGTGATAAAGAGCTGGTGACCATGGGTCGTATAGCCACGGTATTTCTGATGATCCTCTCAGCCATGTTGGCACTTCGCCTTAGCAATGCCCTTAGCGCCTTCAATATTTTACTACAAATCGGTGCCGGCACCGGTCTGCTCTTCATCCTCCGCTGGTTTTGGTGGCGAATCAATGCGTTTAGCGAAATAACAGCGATGGCAGTTTCATTCCTGGTTGCACTCTTCTTCCAGTTTTCTGCATTTGGCGCCACTCTGGCCGACCATGAAAAGCTCATACTTGGCATTTTGGTCACCACAACCGCATGGGTATCCGTAACCCTGCTCACTCGCCCCACCGAGCAAGGCGTCTTATTGCGCTTTTACGAAATGATCAGACCACATGCGACCGGGTGGAAACCCGTGATTGAACAGGGAAGGCAAAGTGGCCGTCTTAAAGAGGCAGGCATCACCACCGGGCAGTTGCCCCGGGAATTGGCCTCCATGATAGCAGGATGTTTCGCCGTGTATAGCCTTTTGTTCGCTACAGGTTATCTACTCTACGGGCAAATACTCCCGGCACTGGTCGGACTTGTCGTTTCAGGCATTTCAGGTTGGATAATCTGGACTAACTGGCAAAAAGAGCACAGATGATTTGGCGCAAAGGCACTCTTGCTTGGTTGATGACATGGCTTGCCGGGACGATTTGTTTCTCCCAAACCAACAACCTGGATCACATTATGGTGGTAATGACTTTCAATATCCGGTTTGACAACCCCGGGGATGGAGTCAACAGATGGGAACTTCGTAAGGAAAAGGTTGCCCAAACCATCAAATTTCACGGTGCTGCCATAGGAGGATTGCAGGAAGCTTTAAAACATCAAATTGAGGATTTGAAAGCACTACTTCCGGGATGGGAAAGTGTGGGGGTCGGCAGGGATGATGGAAAATCAGCAGGAGAGTTTTCCCCGATTTTCTATGATACGGCAAGGGTGAAATTGCTCGAACACAAAACCTTCTGGCTCAGTACCAGTCCGGACACTCCCTCCCGGGGCTGGGATGCCGCCCTGCCACGCATTGTGACCTGGGCGAAATTCAGGGACAAGGCCGCTCAACGCGAATTTTTTGTATTCAATACCCACTTCGACCATATCGGCCAGGTGGCACGCCGTGAAAGCGCGCTGCTGCTGGTACGCCAGGTGGAAGCCATTGCCGGCAATTACCCCGCACTATTGATGGGAGATTTCAATGCTACGCCAGCGGATGAGCCCATAAAAGTGCTTTCTCCACATTTTAGCGATGGCAGGACAATTAGTTTAACCCCTCATTTCGGACCGGACTCTACGTATAACGGGTTTTCTCCATCGGAAAAGGAAGGTATGCAAATTGATTTTATTTTTTTGCGCAGCCAAAGCTGGAGGGTACTCCGTCACGCCACCCTGAGCCAAACCTGGGGAGGGCGTTTTGCCTCTGACCACCACCCGGTGATGGCTGAGCTGGCATGGCAAAGCGAAACCATTAAATAAAAAGAATAGAGATAATTCGCAAAAGTTGCCGAGGATTGATTGCCCTTGGGTCTGCCATTCAACAAACATTTTCCCGGAGTTCCAGGAGTACTCTGCCTGTCAAAACACCGAAAAAGTCCGAGGCAGACGTGGACTTAATTTTCAGATGATCAAGTCATAAAAATACCCATCATGAAAAATGCCATTGTTGTCACCTCCGTTTTTTGGTGTCTGGCATGTCCTGTTTTATCCCAGACAACCTTCCCAGATGATTTTTTGGGCAACTGGAAAGGGATAATGAATTGGTATTCCATCCAAAAAGCAGGGCTTCAGCAAGTACCTATGGAATTGCATGTACATGCTTCAGGCGATTCCACTGAACAATACTCATGGCAAATTATATATGGCGAAGACCGCAAAGACCAGCGCCCCTACACCCTTAAACCGGCCGGCTCAGGTCGTGGTCACTGGGTTATAGACGAAAACAACGGCATCCTTCTCGATCACTATTGGCTGGGAAGTGTGTTCAGTGGTGTATTTTCCATAGATAACTCCACTGTGCTCAGCAGCTTTAGGATAGAAGATGACCAATTGATAGTAGAATTTTTCGGCTTTAAAACTCCTGCTGTAAGTATCAGCGGTGGAAAGTCACCGGAAGTACCAAAGGTGGAAAGCTACCAGATGGGCAGCTACCAGCGCGGAGTGTTGAGGAAAAACTGAGCTTTTGGAAGCAAATTACAAAATATTT
>CAYTNI010000071.1:0-10913 GCA_964439115.1 uncultured Saprospiraceae bacterium | reverse complement strand
CGTCAATTCCTTTGAGTTTCATCGTTGCCGACGTACTCCCCAGGTGGCTCACTTATCGCTTTCGCTTGGACGCACAAGATTGCTCCCATACGTCGAGTGAGCATCGTTTAGGGCGTGGACTACCAGGGTATCTAATCCTGTTCGCTCCCCACGCTTTCGTGCCTCAGCGTCAATCAAGGTCCAGTCAGCTGCCTTCGCAATCGGTGTTCTATGGCATATCTATGCATTTCACCGCTACATGCCACATTCCGCCAACCTCGTCCTGTTTCAAGCCCGGCAGTATCAAAGGCAGTTCCGCAGTTAAGCTGCGAGCTTTCACCCCTGACTTACCAAGCCGCCTACGCACCCTTTAAACCCAGTGATTCCGGATAACGCTTGCACCCTCCGTATTACCGCGGCTGCTGGCACGGAGTTAGCCGGTGCTTATTCTACTGATACCGTCAGCCCCGCCCGCAGGCAGGGGTTTCTTCTCAGTCTAAAGCAGTTTACAACCCATAGGGCCGTCATCCTGCACGCGGGATGGCTGGTTCAGGCTTCCGCCCATTGACCAATATTCCTTACTGCTGCCTCCCGTAGGAGTCGGGTCCGTGTCTCAGTACCCGTGTGGGGGGCCACGCTCTCACGCCCCCTACTGATCGTCGCCTTGGTAGGCCGTTACCCTGCCAACTAGCTAATCAGACGCACGCCCATCCTTAAGCGCCTCAGCTTTATTTGTAAATCCATGCAGACTCACAAACACATGGCGGATTACTCCCAGTTTCCCAGGGCTATCCCCCTCTTAAGGGCAGGTCGCGTACGCGTTACTCACCCGTGCGCCGCTCTCAACCAACCGAAATCGGTCTACCGCTCGACTTGCATGTATTAAGCCTCCCGCTAGCGTTCATCCTGAGCCAGGATCAAACTCTCCATAGTAAAATCTTTATCTATCACCCTAAGGCAATAAAATTTCTCTCTTACTTCAGATCGTCGATTCCTGAGCTTACTAGCTCAAAATCTTCTTTAAAAGGTCCTCTTCTTTCGATTCGCGTCCTTACAATGTCTTACCTTCTTGCTTCAGTGTCAAAGAACTTCTCTCAGCCTCCTAAACCATTTCTCCACCCCGTTAGGCAGATCACTTAAAAGACTGACTTTATTTTTAGGATTGCTCCTGTTTGACTCGTTTGTCAATCGCTCTGTTTTCAAAAGCGGATGCAAAAGTATATCGGCTTTCTGTGATGCGCAAGTGTTTTGCCAATAAAAATTTTGATTTTTTCATGTATGATTTCTTGTGTGCCAAAATAATGCTGAAAATCAGGCAAAAAGCATAGATCGTTGGGGAAAAATAATCTTGCTCCTCGTCCAACTATTTACAGTTAACAGCACATGATTTCAAAAAACTACCTTTGTAGGATGAACTTTCGACCTTTTCTTCAATGTCACTTTTGGCCCTTTGGGCAAACCGGACAAACGGAAACAGGAGAAAGTTCTGCCGGCTTTTTCCCCATTGGCGATGCATGCAGCCGAGTAGAAACACTGAAACACCTTTGGTTTTTCCTGGCATTCCCTACACCGTTTTCAGAATTAGATACCATTTCTGACGTGAAGGATATTTGGCTGGCAAACCCATCCAATCCATATTTCTCATGGTTATGGGCCATCGGACTGTCGGCATTAGTTCTGCTGATTGCATGGAAGACCTTTTTTCCCAGGAAAAGGAACGAGCCCGGGATTGCCACACCCCTATCCAAAAGATTACAAACGCTTGACAGCCTCCAACGGTTATCGGAAACCCAAAGGACGTCTTTTTCTGCCGAAGCATTCTATATGGAACTTCACCACGTGCTGTTCGATTTTCTGTTAACCCGGTTAAATGGTGCTTCTAATCTCAACCAGTCTAGTCCTGAGCTGCAGGCTCTGTTTAGCGGGCAGATGGACGACAAGGCTCTAAGTCAATTGGAAGAGCTATTTTTTACTGTTCGGCTAGTTAAGTTTGCCGGATTTTCTCCCGACTTCCACCAGGCATTGGACGACCTGGCCAAAGCTAAAGTTATTGTTGACCTTCTTGGTGATGACGACGCTCTAAACCCGAATAACCCATGACCTGGTGGCAAACCATTGTTTTTCACAATCCTCAATGGTTGTGGCTTTTCGTTTTACTGCCATGGCTTCTCCTTTCTCGCCGGCAGACCTCGCTATACTGGCCGGGGGAAGTGAACATAAGTACCTTTCGTACCCGAATGATGAGGCTGTTGCCCTTTTTTCGGGCAGCAGCACTCGCATTGCTGATTATTGCCATAGCCCGTCCGCAACAAAGAGAAGGAGCTGCGCCTGACCCACGATACGGTATTGATCTCGCATTGATTATAGATGTTTCTGAAAGCATGCTGGCAAAAGATTTCCTGCCTGATCGCCTGGAGGCAGCCAAGCGGGTTGCTATGGATTTTGTGGAACGCCGAAAAAATGACCGGTTCTGCGTCACCCTTTTTGCAGGAGAAGCATTCTCTCCTTGTCCGCTGACTTTTGATCGCCGCATGGTGCGGCAAATCATCGGAGGAGTCCAGCATGGGATGATTCCGGATAATAGTGCTATCGGCGATGGTCTGGCCGCAGCCTTAAATCGGTTGAAGGATGCACCCTCGAGAAGTAAAGCAGCCATCCTGCTTTCTGATGGTAAAAACAACACCGGATACCTTCAGCCCGAGGTGGCCGCCGAAATTGCCCGCACCATGAACGTCAACATATATACTATTGGCATGGGCAACGTAGATAAGAGTGCTGAAATGGACGAACCTTTGTTGCAATTCATCGCCCAACACACCGGTGGCAAGTACTTCAGGGCAAAGGACTCCGGTATGTTGAAGCGCATTTTTGAAGAAATTAATCAGCTTGAAAGAACTGCCATTCCCGTAAATTTACCTCCTCGAACCAGGGAGGTGTTTTTACCTTTTGCCTTGGTGTCTCTCGCATGCATCCTTATGGAACTCGTCCTTCGATTTACCATACTGCGCAGTATTCCGTAAACAATCCACCATGTGGCAATTCGAGCACCCTGAACTTCTCCACCTGCTTTGGTTATTGATTCCGCTGGGGCTTGCCTTTGCCGGTTTTCGGCGTTTTTACCGGGATATGGCTCAACGACTTGGTCGCCCGGATTGGTTAGGTTTTGGCAGCAGATTGAGCATATTGTGGTGGGGCGTTCCTGCCATGATTTGTATAATACTCGCCCTCGCCAATCCGCAACGGCGCGAAGCTGGGCCGACTGCAAAAATCAGCAGTGTTGATGTGGTTTTGATACTGGACATTTCGAATAGCATGTTGGCCACGGATGTGTCGCCAAACCGCCTTGAACCAGCCCGCGATTTCTCCCTGGAATTTACAAGGCTGCTTCGAGGCTCGCGTATGGCCGTTGCGATGATGGCAGGAAATGCCTGGGTGCAAATTCCAATGACCACAGACCTGGAGGCTGTAGCGATGAGTATCCAGGCAGCACATCCAGATATGGCTATTCAGCAAGGTACCAATATGGCAGGGGCATTCAGGCTTGCCGGCCAAATCCTACGAGAGGTATCCGATGCTAACGCCAATAAAGTGGTAGTATTAGTAAGTGATGGCGAAAACCATGAGGCATCCTCTGGAGCAGCGCTTCGCGGACTAAAAAAAGCCAATGCGCTTATCTGGGCTGTTGGGGTGGGCACCGAACAAGGAGGATTTATCCCTACTGATTCACCAGGAAAAGTTAAGTACGGACTGGATGGCAGACCTGTTCGGACACGGCTGGAGGCTTCTTTCCTGAAACGAATCGCTCCGAATCGTTACCATCTGTTGAATGCTTTCAACACGCGGGAATCGGCAGCAATAGTAGCCGGGAAAATTTTGGATAACGGCGCGTTGGCTACAACAGCAGGTAAGCAAGCATCTCTCCAAAGTTATTTTCAGGTTTTTCTCTGGGCGGCTTTATTTTTCCTGATACTTGGTTTATGGTGGGAAAAGCGGACAAAACAGCACCATTTTGAATAAATGAACGTTATATTATCAAATCTCGCCTGATGAATAACACAGCAGGAAGTGCAATCTATTCAAGAAGAAATGCGAATTGACAGGGCTCAAAATTTCAAAATGATAAAAAAAGCGTTGCTTTTGTTGCGGCTGGTTGTAGTTGGAATTGTTGTTTTGTCTGCTTTTCAGGCCATGGCTCAGGCGCCTGTCTTGCAGGAGCGTTCGTCTGATAAGCTATATAAGCGTGAAATACCCAAGCCTGAAATCAGGTTTGTGGTGCCTGAAAGAGGGGGTATGCAAGTGACAACCCGGGAAACACAGGTTCAGGCAGTGGTGTACCATGTCAGAAACCGCCATGATATTTTACTGCTCTGCAACGGGGACACTTTGCAGGCTTTTGATTTTGACGAAAGGCAAGGAGGGCTCTCTGCCACTGTGCCCATAAAAGACGGCGGTAATTATATCCGGATTATTGCCGCCAACACTACCGGTGTGGACTCTGCTTACACACTTGTCGTAAAACCCGAGGCGTTGGCTCGTCGGAATTTGCCCAAAATTCAAATTGACAGCATCTCTACACCTATTCCCAATGCGCTTAATCCCGAGACAGCCACCTGTTCAATTTCCGGAAGAATACGGGGCGTGTTTGATGCCAAAGGGGTAAGTCTGGATATCAACGGCAGCAGGGCAACAGATTTCAGCTTTGACCCTCAAACCGGAAGATTTAGCTACCTGGCACAATTGCCGAAGGGATCCAACCTTTTAGTATGGAAAGCACGTAACCTCGATGGCGTCGTTGAGCATGCTAGGCGGATAGAGTATTAGCCTTCCCCGCGAAATGGGTGTCTCTGTGTCCAGGCGTCCTTTGGCTCAAACCACCGAATAAAAAAGGGCATAAGTGTGTTGGCAATGGGCAATTCATGCCGTAATCTGCAGTCGAGGTGTTGAGGAGTTGCTCCAACAGAGCTTTTTATCTCCATTGCGGTGCGGGCAAATCCAATGGTGCTGACGCCCTCCTCAATGGCAACGCCTATCATGTCGTACAACATATTGAGGTATAACTGGTGGGAGGCGTTGATGTCATTTTTAAACCCTAATAGATGAGCCTCCATTTTCTCTTGTTGCCGGATCATGGTGAAAAACCCCACCAGCTCGTCCTGCAGATAATACCCAAAAATTCGAAAGTGCTCGGGTAGCGCTTTTTTCAATGCCACAAAATACTCGGGGTGTAATTCATAAGGGTTGAAGTCCGCACGAGAAGCCACCTCCTTATATAAAGAGTGCAGCACGGGAGCCTCTAGTTTGGCAATAGCGGTATGTAGTTCTCTTCGCGTAATGTCAAGTCCTTTTTTGGCTGCCCGCCGTGCGCGTACCCGATACTTGGAACTCAGGGAATTTAAATAGTCTTCGGAAGTTTTCCACTCCGGATTAATGGCGAAATTCATATCCGGCTGGAAGGTAAAGTTGTGGAATCTGAGGGAGGATAGTGTTTGTGAAACAACGGGGAAACATGGGCTGATATCTTTCACCATGATGAGGTTCACTTTCCTGCCGCGTCGGCGAAAACTATCGGCTACTTCGAGGAATGCAGCCTCCAAAAGCTTGGCCACCAAAGTTTCAGAGAGGTCTTTTGAGGCAAAATGAAACCCGTTAGAGCCCGTGAGCAGCATGTTTCCACACACCAATAGTTGGTATCTAGCCAGGCCGGCGAGTTGTTGTTTCAATCTACCTGACAAACCAGGAGTTGCAGATAGCGACGCAGCCAGACTTTCCTGAATTTTCAAATCTGCCAACTGACCATAAGCAATTCCTGCCGGCTTGTGCTCATAAAAAAAGACCACGTAAGCAAATGCCATACCTCTCGGCGGAAACTGCTCCAGGGCCTCGAGGAACGCACCCTGCAGGAATATGTTGGCGGGCGGGCGCCATATATGGGCAACTTCGCGAAAAGTATGTGCAATCTGAACACTCCATCCTTTAACGGGCAGTTGTTTCCGTCCGTACGAGGCTTCCGGAGCGGAGGTGATTTTTGTCGGAGACTTAGCACTTAAGGAGGGCAAACAACAATCTGACATCAGTTGCAGAGAAAAAATCGGACAATGTTCTTCTGATACCGGGTTATTCATATGTTTTTCTTCATCAGGCAGAATAAACGCAAATAGCAAGGGAAATGTTTTTTATGAGAAAGAATGGTTAAGTTGCATGCTAAATTAGTATGTTATGAAAAGCACGCGCACCTGGCAGATTTTAAACCTGGTTAGCTTCCTGTTGGTGATGGCCATGAATGTCCTGGCCAATGCCCTTCCGCTCTTTGGGCGCAGCACAGGAGAAATCTCTGCTCTTTTCCCCAACCTGTTTGTTCCTGCAGGATTCACCTTTGCAATTTGGGGAATTATCTATTTGCTTTTGATGATTTTTTCGCTGGCACAGCTTCGCGGCTTTGTAGGCAGGAAGCATAGAGCCCCGGCGTATTTAAAAGATCTGGGGCCATGGTATTTTATTTCGGGATTGGCCAACGGCCTTTGGATTGTGGTATGGCATGCGCTCCAGCCCCTTTTGTCGTTACTGGTTATGTTGATATTATTATGGTCATTGATTCGATGCTGGAAGGTGTTGCGGCACAGTAGTGAAGGTAAATACAGTGCGCGGCTGCCCATCAGTGTTTATCTCGGTTGGATTAGTGTAGCGACGATGGCCAATGCCAGTGCAGTGCTGGTTCATTACGGCTGGGGCGGCTGGGGCCTTGCACCCGAGTTCTGGACGATGCTGCTCATTGTGCTGGCCATATTGGCCGGAACATGGTTTTTGTTAAAATGGGCAGATGTCCCGTATGCGCTGGTCATTATTTGGGCGCTCTATGGCATTTGGGCGCGGACGGAAGCAACCCAGTCGGGAATTTATTACCTGATTCTTGGCGGTATGGTCTTGCTGGGCAGTATCAGTGCCTTACGAGTACCGCGATGGATAAAAGCCCGTTGATTGTTACAGGTACTCCGGCGTTTCCCCGAGGTTGAGGCCGAAGCTCCAATCGTATTGGTCGAGTTTTTCGAGAGCGATGGTGAGCAGGTCAATGCAGTTGCGGATATCGCGTTTATGTGCCAGTTCGATGGTTTGGTGGATATGGCGAAGCGGAATCGAAATTGCCCCAGCGATAGCGCCTTTTTTTCCTGCGCGCTGTACACCGGCAGTATCTGTTCCTCCCGCCGGCAGGATTTCAAGTTGCCAGGGAATGTCGTGTTCGATAGCAGTTTTTTTGAGAAAGCTAACCATCCGGTAATCGCAAATAACAGAGCCGTCGAGTATTTTGATGGCAGCACCTTTGCCCAACCGGGTGACAACCTCGTGTGCCTGAGCGCCGGGAACATCGAAAGCAATGGTGACGTCCAGGCCGAACCCGAAATCCGGATCAATGAGGTGTGCTGCGGAAAGTGCGCCCCGAAGCCCTACCTCTTCCTGTACCGTAAATACGGCATAAACATCAAAAGGAACCTCTTTGCCCTGAAGGGCTCGAAGTGCTTCAATGAGGATGAAAACAGAAACGCGGTTGTCAATAGATTTGCTGTTGACGCAATCGCCCATTTCAATGAGTTCGCGTTCGCGCGTGATGGGGTCGCCGACGGAGACAATGGCTTTGACCTCTTCGCAGTTCATACCGACATCAATGAAGTAATCTGAGATGGGCACGGACTTGGATCGCTCCTCGGGTTTCATGAGGTGAACAGGTTTAGACCCCATGACACCGATAATATCGCGTTTGCCATGAATAATGACGCGTTGAGAGGTTAGCGTTTTGGGGTCAAATCCGCCCAGCGGGTGAAAGCGAATAAAACCGTCATCATCAACATGGGTGACGATGAAGGATATTTCGTCCATGTGAGCGGCAATCATCACTTTTTTTCGGCTTTTTCCGCGTTTCAGCGCAATGACATTGCCCATGTTATCGATACGAACTTCATCGGCAAGGGGGCGTATCTCGCGGACGACAAGTTCGCGGATGCGTTGTTCGAAACCAGGGGCTCCCGGGGTTTCACAAATTTTTTTGAGCAACAGGGTGTCAATCATTGGGTGATTATGTTTTTAAATTCTATGCGAAAATACCAATATTTCCAATCCGGAATTTACATTCTTGTTAAAATTGCACCACAATAAGCGGGCTATGTCATTGTTAAAAAAGCTGGCAGGCGAAACAGCCATTTACGGATTGAGCAGTATTCTTACCCGTGTGGTTAACTGGGTTTTGCTGACGCCTTATTTCACCGCAAGGGTTTTTGCTGAGCAGCCTGCAGATTACGGGCAAATCAACGATTTATATTTTTGGATAGCGCTGATACTAGCTCTTACCACCTTCCGAATGGAGACAGCCCTTTTCCGGTTTGGCCGAAAATCAGCGGATTTGAATGCCACCTTTTCCACTGGGTTTGTTTTTTTGAGCCTGGGCGTGCTGCTGTTGCTTTTTGCAGGGCTGTGGTGGTTGCAACCCTTATCGGAACTCCTGCATTACGGCGATCGCCCCGATTATGTCGGCTGGTTCATAGGCATAGTTGCCGTGGACACATTAACGACCTTGCCGTTTGCCCGGTTGCGCCTGGAAGGGAGGCCGATTCGGTTTGCTGTCCTGAAAATTTCGGCAATTGCCATCAATCTGCTGTTGGTGTTTTTCTTTTTTGAACTGGGGCCCTGGTTTGAACGCCAGTCATGGGGCTGGCTGTCTTCATGGTATCAACCTGAAGATAAAGTGGCTTACGTGTTCATGGCCAATTTTATGGCTAGTGCCGCCGTATTGCTGGTTTTTTTACCCTCGTTAACGGGCAGGATGCTCTCAGGTTTTGATAGGGCTCTTTGGGGGCGTATGATGCGCTATGCGCTGCCGTTGATTCCGGCTGGAGTCGCCGCGATTGTCAATCAACTGGTAGGAGTGCCTATGATAAAGGTGTTGGGGGGCGGCAGTTTAGTACAAAATCTGGCGCTCGCAGGCATTTTTGCCGCCGCCGCCAAGTTTGCGGTGTTGATGAACTTGTTTACCCAGGCCTACAACTACGCCGCGGAGCCGTTTTTTTTCAGACACTCAGGTCAGTCACAAGATCGAAGTGTATATGGACGCGCAACACAGGCCTTTGCCTTGGTAGGCTGTGTGGCTTTTTTGGGGATCATGTTCTATCTGGACGTCATCCAGTACCTGATTGGAAAGAATTACCGCGAAGCGCTCGGTGTTGTGCCTATTCTTTTGATGGCGAATCTTTTTTTAGGATTATACTACAATTTTTCCATTTGGTTCAAGTTGGCCGACCGTACTGAATTTGCCACCTATATTGCGCTTTCGGGTATGGTCATCACACTGGTCATCAATGCCTGGCTGATTCCGAATCCCAAGGTAAGTTATTTTGCACCCGCCTGGGCATCACTGGCCTGTTACGGCTTTATGGCTCTTGCTGCATGGATTAGCGGGAGAAAGTACTACCCGATTCCCTATGCGCTAGGCCGTATTGCCGGGTATATGGGAATAACGATGCTATTCTTTTTATTGGGATTAGGGGCTGAGCAAATATCGGGAGAAAGAATATGGCTTTCCACGACCCTGAAAACAGGGTTGTTGGTAGCTTTCCTATTCGTGGTAGCGTGGATAGAGCGAGAGCAGTTGGCTCGGCTTCGGGCTCGGCAACCCGGTGTTTAATGGAGATTCCGGCGGATATTTTTTACTGGTCAAAACCCAAAGCCGTGTTTGGCGTTATCTTTGTAGAAAGAATCTAAATAAACACAATTGAGATGGAAACTTCTGTTGCCCAAGGTCCGGTAATGTTATACACCGAAGAGACACCTAACCCGGAATCGCTGAAATTTGTGACCAACCGGATGTTGTATCGCGGTACGGCGGATTTCAGGGAAGAAGCACTTGCGCGGGAGTGGTCGCCATTGGCTGCAGCCTTGTTTGACAAGCCTTTTGTGAAGGGAGTATATGTGACCAACAACTTTGTCACCATCACCAAAGAGATGAACTACGATTGGGCAGATATTATGTTGCCGCTCAAGGAGTTCCTCAAAGAATATATTACGGGTGGCGGGGAGTTGATTCGCGATGGTTTTGCCGAAGCCATGGCAGCGCAGGAGGCAGAACGCAACGCGGCAGGTCACAACTATGCCGAAGAAGACGCAGAACTGGTGCAACATATTCGCAGTCTGATTGACACGTATGTTAAACCGGCAGTGGAGATGGATGGAGGTAATATTGAATTCAAATCTTTTCACCAAGGGATTGTAACCGTCATCCTTCAGGGTTCCTGTAGCGGATGTCCGTCCAGTACGGTAACGCTCAAGGCTGGTATTGAAGGAATGCTTACCCGTATGGTTCCCCAGGTGAAAGAGGTTGTGTCAGAAATGGGTTAATTCACAATAAACGATTGAACACCCACCAGGCCGTTCCGGAATCCGGTCGGCCTTTTTTTAGTAGGCTGTACCTGGGGTTCAGGCACTCTTCGGATGTTAACCAAATCACTGAAAAGTCGTTATCCTCTATCATGAAAGATTTGGAAGAAAAAGATATTGACCGGATCATCGAAATGGCCTGGGAGGATCGCACCCCGTTCGAGGCCATTTTGGGGCAGTTTGGTATTCGCGAAGCGGAGGTTATTGCCCTGATGCGAAAAAACCTCAAGGCAAGCAGTTTTCAAAGGTGGCGATTGAGGGTGCACAGCGGAGTCAGCAGCAAACACCTCAAAAAGCGATCAGCAGAAATCAAGCGGTTTAAGGCGGACAGGCAGCGGGCAATTTCCGGAAATAAAATCAGCAAGCGAGTCTCCTAGGCTTTTTAGTGCTGTAAAACGGGTGCATCGAATTGAATCAGCACAAAATGCAAAAGGCAACCGAAATAGGTTGCCTTTCATCTTTGGAGCCACCCAGGAGACTCGAACTCCCGACCCACGCATTACGAATGCGTTGCTCTA
>CAYTNI010000070.1:0-11014 GCA_964439115.1 uncultured Saprospiraceae bacterium | reverse complement strand
ACAGGTTTGGGTACATCCGTTGGCATCGGTGACGGTTACGGAGTAGTTGCCGGCCATCAAGCCGGGTACTACTAAGGTGCCGGGGAAATTTGTAGTTTGGCTACCACTTTGGGGGCCGGTCCACGAAGCGGCATATCCGGGAGTTCCACCGCCAATTTGAATGAGGGCAATTCCATCATCTCCCCCTACGGTTCCAACCGGACTTTGTTGGGAACAGTTAAGTGCTAATGGGGAGGGTTGGGTTAGGAAAAATGAGGTAGTAGAGGAGCAGCCAATGGCATCGGTTACTGTAACGACATAAGTACCTGATATCAGATTGGAAGGATTCTGAATGCCATCCAGATCATCAATATTCCAATTAAACGATAGCATCCCATTGGCATTGGCCACAGAAAGGCTAATACTGCCGTTGGATTGTCCTGCACAAGTGGGGTTGACAGCGGAGCCACTGACAGTGATGGTACATACTGGGCTTTCGATAGTCCAGGAGCAGGAAGCCTGGCAGCCATTGTCATCGGTAACCGTTACGTCATAATTACCGGCCTGGAGGCCGGAGATGATTGAATTTCCTGATGATGGGGCGGCTTGAGACCCGTTTGAGGGGCCGGTCCATGAGATGAGATAGGAGGGAGTGCCGCCGTTAATAATCACTGATGCAGTACCATCTGAGCCACCAACAGTGGATACTGTATCCTGCCCAGCACAAGCCACTTCAATACTGGGGGGATTAGTGAGTGTGATTGAAGTTTGAGCAGTACAGCCGGCGGCGTCGGTAACGGTTAGGGTGTAAGACCCTGCAGAAAGGCCGGTTGGGTTAGCGAGGCCATCTAAGGCATCGGGATTCCAGTTGAAAATAACTGAACCATTGGCGCCAGTCAGGGTGATAGAAATACTCCCATTACTTGCTCCTGCGCAGAGTGGGTTGGTAGCGTTGTCTGAGATTGTCAGAGCACAGACGGGGCCTGATATGGTGAATTGACATGTTGTGGTACACCCATTGTCATCGGTGACGGTCACGGTATAATCACCTGCCTCTAAGCCGGGGATATTTGCCGTGCCTGGGTTTGCAAGTGAGGTATTGCCATCAGAGGGGCCATCCCATGCGATAATATAGGGACCCATACCTCCGTTCACGATTATGTTGGCACTGCCATTGTTTCCTCCCACTAAGGTGACAGGATTTTGCTGAGCACAATCGACAGTAACAGGCTCAGGCGATTGTATGGAAATCGAACCGGAAGCACTACATCCAGTATTATCGGTGACGGTTACGGAGTAAGAGCCGGCGCTCAGACCTGAAGGGTTTGGAATACCATCCAGGGCGTCTTCATTCCAGTTGTAGTTAATCATACCGGAGGCGCCGCTTACCGTAGTAGAGATGGATCCATTGTTGCCGCCATTGCAGGAAGGCGGGACGGCGGAAAGAGATACAGAGATATTGCAGGCGGGGCTTTGAATGGTGAATGCACAGGAGTCCTGGCACCCATTCATATCTGTGAGTATAAGGCTATAATCACCGGCCTGGAGGTTATTCACCACAGAGGGTCCTACGTTTGGTATGCCTTGGGAGCCGCTTTGAGGACCTGTCCATGTAATAGAAAAGGAGGGGGTTCCTCCACTTATTTGGATACTTGCAGCGCCGTTAGAACCTCCCTGTGTAGTAACGGGATTTAGTTGGGCACATACAAGGGTAATGGGTGGCGGGGCTATTAAAATACCTGAAGCAAAGGCTGTACAACCTGCCTGATCTGTAACCGTGACCGCATAGGCCCCAGGGGAGAGCCCAGAAGGATTTTGAATACCATCAAGGCTATTGACGTTCCAGTCATAAGTAGTATTGCCTTGAGCATTATTGATGGTTAGCACAAAACTGCCATCATTGCTGTTGTGACAATTTGGATTATCACCGGTAAGCGTGGCATTTATAGCGCATGCAGGCCCTTGTATCTGAAAACTGCAAGTACGAGTACAACCATTGCTATCGGTAATCGTGATGTTGTAAGTGCCCTGAGTGAGATTGGGTATGGATACTGTACCAGGTGTTGCTTGTGTAACAGAGCCGTTAAGAGGGCCGCTCCACGCGATGGTATAGCCGGGGGTGCCACCACTAACGGTAACGCTTCCCACGCCATTATTGCCGCCAAAAGTTGATACCGGGCTCTGTTGGATACAGGTAGAACTTATGGCAATAGGTTGATCAAGAGTGACGGAGGTGATTCCTGTGCATCCCAATCCATCGGTAACGGTTACTGCATAAATTCCGGAACTTAGCCCGGTAGGATTTTGAATACCATCGAGCGCGTTGACATTCCAATTATAATTTAGGCTTCCGGTGCCGTTAAGTACGGTGAGTTGTATGGATCCGTTGGAGCCACCATTACAGGAAGGCGCCGTTCCCTGGATTTGCAGATTCAATGGGGTGCCACAGCTTGTTGTCTGTATGACAAAGGAGCAGGTCTGTGTACAACCGTTTACATCGGTTACGGTAATACTGTAATTACCGGCCAATAGTCCGGTGATTTGCGCCTGACCCGGGTTTGGCTGCGTTTGAGAGCCGCTGGATGGGCCACTCCATGCGACAGTGTATCCGGCAGTGCCACCGCTGATGGCTACATTGGCACTACCGTCGGCGCCACCAGGTTGACTGACGGCATTGATTTGGGAGCAAACCAGTGCTATCGGCGCGGGTGAAATGAGGTTGACAGATACGGAGGCGGAGCAGTTGATACCATCAGTAACCGTAACGATATAAACACCTCCCAATAGCCCGCTGGGGTTTTGTTGACCATCAAGCGCATTGATGTTCCAGTTGAATTCGAGGGGGCCTGTGGAGTTTTGGACTGAAACTGAAATGGAGCCATTCGCCGCGCCGCTGCATTGCGGATTGGCACTAGTGGCTGTAACCAAAATATTGCACGGCGGATTTGCGATGGAGAAGGAACAGGTGGTAGTGCAACCATTGCTATCGGTAAGAGTTACGCTGTAAGTTCCGGCCAACAGGTTACCAACTGTAAAATTCCCGGCAGCAGTAACCGTTTCAAAGCCGTTTGATGGGCCTGACCAGGTAAGTGTGTAGGGTAGGATTCCGCCATTCAGGATGAAAGCTGCACTGCCGTCCGCACTGCCAACCGCACTCGCAGGAGTTTGTTGCTGGCATGAAAGCGTGAGCACAGCCGGGTTGGAAATCGTAACAGACCCAATAGTTGAGCAATCTGTTCCAGCATCCGTTACAGTCAGGGTATAAGTGCCAGGGCCAAGACCTGAAGGATTACTTCCCACCAGGCTCCCGTCACTCCACGTGTAAGTTACATCCCCGGAGTTGCCGCTCACCGTGACGAGTATAGAACCATTGTTTCCTCCGGCACATGTAGGATTGGTGCCTTGAAGAGAAACGATGAGATTGCAGTCGGGGCCGGCGATGGTAAAACTACAAACTGCGAAACAGCCCGAGTTATCGGTTACCGTGACGTTGTAGTTTCCTGCTACCAGGTTGCTGAGGGTAGCGCTACCGGCGGCAGCAAGGTCTTGAGAGCCGCTTTGAGGACCATTCCAGCTTATGGTGTAGCCGGGCGTTCCACCCGTTACCTCAATGGAAGCAGCACCGTCACCTGCGCCTGCGCCACTCTCCGGGGTGATTTGCGTACAGTTGATTACCGGATTGGAGAGGATGGTAATTGGCATTTCTACGTCGTAATAGCATCCTTGAATGGCATCCGGCGTAAAGGTATAAGTCGTAGTTCCAGGGCTTGCGGTGTTAATCAAAGAAGGGGTCCAGACTCCTTCAATGGCGTCCTCTGAAAAAGTAGATAGGGAAGGCGGGGTTGACCCTGTACAAAAAGGCCCAAGCTGGCTGAAAAAAGGAGTTTCTCCCGCCACCACAGTAATTTCCAAAGGTATGGTCTCCGGGCAGGGGCCTTCAATCGTGGCAAACAGGGTGATTAGCCCAGGCCCCGCTTCCAGGGGACTGAAATTATCTCCTGTTACTCCCGGCCCAGTCCAGGATACAGGATAAATAGGTGACTCTGGCGAAAGTTGTTCAATTACACCGGCCAGAGAAACAGCGTTGAGCGCACCGCACAGTTCCTGTGGGAAATTGGAAGAAGGGAAGGCAAAAACGAAAGGATGGAAAAGAATATTCATCGTCACAGGTTCGGCACACTGACCAGGTAGGGGTGTAAAAAGAAGGGATGCCGTATCTGAAAAGGCTGCGCTCGGATCAAATATATTCGTGTTCAGGTCCACGCCAATACCCGACCAGTTGCCGATCACTCCGTCTAATGTGGTTGGCAACTGGAAGGGCGGATCATTTCGGCATATCATGCCGTAATCAGGGGGTGTCGGCGGTGTGCCTTGCGTAATTGTAAGCGTAAATTCAATGGGTGTCCCAAAGCAGCTTACATCGATGACCGGGGTGACGGTAATGGTGACTACCTCGGATTGCGTAAATACAATAAACGGGCCTGTAATGCTGTCTGTTCCAGAAATTGGTAAGCCGGCAATCATAGGCCCAGTTGTTCTTACCCATTGAAAAACAGCGCCCGGCGTTCCCGTAAAAACTAAATTAAAAGGCACACCGGAACAAACTGTGGTATCGCCTGGGTTATTCACCACAGGTGGGGTGCATTGCCCGTAAGACGATACTGCCTGGATGAAAAGGAAAAAAGTAACTAAAGAAAAGGAAGTAGTGACGTTCATAGAAGCTGGAAATCCTTTTGTTGAAGTAATTAATCGAGCATGTCCGAATTTTACTTCGGCAAGTTCCAGGGTCTGATAAATAAGCGACAAAATTAAGGGGAATTTTCAACCTGACAATATTTAACCACTAAATACCGGCGCCGGAAGCGTTTTTTAGAAACATTTTGCCCGCTCCCTTAGCCCTTCGCGCATCATTTCTAAAACTTTATAAAAAATTATCCTACTTTTTCAGAAAATCTGTATTTTTGCGCCCGCTCTCATCGGAGGGCTAACTAAATAAGGCATACATGGATGCGTTGATCCAGTTTTCCATCCCGGTCAAGGGACTGCGTTACGGGGTCTATGAATACCGGTTCCACCTCGACAAAGGCTTCTTTGCCTGTTTCGAGGCTTCTCCTGTAGAAGATGGAAACGTGGACGTCCTGATGCGTTTTGACAAACAACCGGGCATGTTCGTTATAGACTTTGACATTTCCGGCACCGTGCTCACCGAATGTGACCGCTGTCTGGCGCCCATTCACCTTCCTATTCGGGATGCTGCCAACTTCATAGTGAAGTTTAGCGCCGACCAGGAAACCGACGATGCCGATGTGGTCTATATACATCCAGACACCCAAAAGTGGGATGTGTCGCCCTATGTTTACGAGTATGTCGTTCTGGCCATCCCTATGGTCAAAACGTACGACTGCGAAAACGATCCGGCAAAGCCCTGCGACCAAGACATTGTTGGTCGTTTTTATGGCCTGGAAGAAGATTCCGAAGATCAGGATATCTCATCTCCGGATGACGCAGCGGAAGGCCAGTCTAACCCGGCATGGGACGTTCTAAAGTTTTTGAATAAAGATAACTACCATAATTAATTTGCCATGGCACATCCCAAGAGTAAAATCTCCAAACAACGCCGCAACAAGCGCCGCACTCACCACAGTGTAGAAATTCCACAGTTTTCTACCTGCAAAGCTACCGGTGAAACCCACCTCTATCATCGCACCTATAAGGATACCGATGGCAATACCTATTACCGCGGTAAAATGCTTATCAAGGTCGAGGAAGCAATTTGATGAAACAGGTTATTCGAACCGAAAACGCTCCTGCACCCATCGGCCCTTACAACCAGGCCATCCGTGCAGGTAACCTTCTGTTTGCCTCCGGCCAAATCGCTATCCATCCTGCAACCGGAGAACTGGTCGTGGGGGATATCGAGTCGGAAACGCGCCAGGTGATGGAGAATGTCAAGGCAATCCTCCATGCCGCAGGCCTCGATTTCGAACACGTGGTGAAAGTCAGCGTCTTCGTCAAGGATATGAACCTCTTCAGCCGAATCAATGCGATATATGCTCAATACTTCCAGGATGCCACCGCACCAGCGAGAGAACTCGTGGAAGTGGCTAACCTGCCGAGATTTGTCCATATCGAAATCTCGGTCACCGCAATGTTCCCCTGACCGGTAAGCCCAAAGCATGGAAACCAGGCGCAAACAAGTCCTCTCGGCCATCCAGCCCACCGGAAACCTCCACTTCGGACGGTACTTCGGTGCTATACAAAACTGGGTGCGCCTCCAAGATGAGTACGACTGCATCTACGGTGTAGTGGACTACCATGCCATGACCATGCCCTTCAACCCCAAAAAACTGCGCGAACAAACCTGGGATCTGATTTTTAACCTCATCGCCGCCGGTATTCACCCAGAAAATATTTTTATCCAGTCCCTCATCCCGGAGCACGCCGAACTTTGCTGGATTTTCAATTGCTTTACCTCCTACGGGCAACTAACCCGCATGACTCAGTTTAAGGACAAAAGCAAACAGAATCAGGAAAGTGCGGAAGATGCATTTATTTCCGCAGGACTCTTAGATTACCCGGTTCTTCAGGCAGCAGATATCCTGATTTATCGGGCTGATTACGTTCCGGTGGGCAAAGATCAGGAACAACACCTCGAGCTATCCCGCAACATCGCCCAGCGATTCAACGCTCAGGTGGGCAAAGAGTATTTTGTGCTTCCCGAGCCTCTCTGGGCAGAGATTCCCAAGGTCATGTCCACTGCTGATCCTTCCCGCAAAATGAGCGCCAGCCTCGGTGAAAAACACCATATTGACCTCTTCGCTGAAGAGGCTAAAATTCGCAAGCAGATAGGCTCTGCAGTAACAGATACCGGCCCCACCGCCAATGGAGAGATGAGCCCTGGACTCGCCAATCTATTTTCTCTGCTTCGTGCCGCAGGCGGTACCCAGCAGGCAGATGAAATGAGTGCCCGATACGCAGAGGGCAATCTTAAATACACCGAACTAAAAGAATCAGTGGCCGATGCACTCGTAGCAATTAGCCAACCCGCCCGCGCCCGTCGTGAAGCACTCATGGCTGAAAAAAAGCAGGTTAAAGAACATATTAAGGCTTCCTCCGCCCGAATCAGAGAGCAGGCTAGAACGACTATCCGTGAAGTCAAGGAGCTTTGCGGGCTGATGAATGTCTGATATTACCCTCCACAAGCATATTTTGTATGGAAGTATGGTCCAATGAATGGCTTTGGATGTGGATTTCTGCATGTACAGCACTCATAGCGTTGTATCTTGTGGCCAGTATCTACAGACGCTTTCCGCCTGCGGCAGGTGTGCCGCGCCATGTGTTTTTTCAGGCGGTAATCTCCTATGCGGCCGCTTCAGTATCAGTACTGTCTCTGTTTTGGTGGTTTCGCAGTGCTGTGCTTCGCACCGGCCTCGCCTTGGATGAGATAGCGGTTTTTTCTTTGGATGCCAAAGGCTGGTTTCTCTTAGTCGTCACCGTATTGTGGCTCCAGACAGTTTTTATCTGGGTTCATCGCCTGATGATGGATGTAGAGGCTGGTGGCTTGCGGGGTCTAAGGCGTATGATTGCCTTGATAATGGGTATCATCCTCGCATTCCCGATATCTCAGCTCCTGGGTTTGGGGCTTCCCTTTTATATCCTTGGGTTGATTCTCATCGGTTTTCTCGGGCTTTTCGATTTATTTATAGAGCGGCGGGTATTGAATCTGACCTGGATGGTGGTTTGGATGGCAGTCCTTTCCGCAGGTGCTTCGTATGGTCTGGTAACTTATAGCGCCAAGGCCCGCACTGAGGCGAATGTGATATCCTTTAGTGAAAGTCCGGAATTAGCCCGCAGTTTGGATACGCTTTCCAAAGCTTTGTATGCCGATGCCAATCTGGAGGAAATATTGGCTACCCCAGTACCCTTCACGGTAAGTGAAAAAACAATCGAGGAGCGTGCAGATCGGTATGAGTACCTTCTTCCTGCCGGGAAAGAGGCGCTCAGTTTGGAAAAAATACTGGTGGTGAATCCCGTACTCCGTCAGTCGGTAGTAGAAGGACGAACTTTTGAAAAAGCGCTTCCCTGGCTGAATGCGCGAAAACAGGCTAAGGGAAGAGCATGGATACGCTTTGAAGATACGCTTTCCAGAGGTGTTGCCGTAATAATTCCCGCCACCGGAACCCTGGGTGGCAATATCGCTTTTTTGGTTTACAGGCCGGTAAATCCCCAGACCAATATCGCAGTGCGCGGGGATTTTAGTTTATTTTCTGCCTTATTTCTACTGCTGATTTTTGTTACGTTTATCTGGATTTTGATAGGGCAGTTGCTGAAGGTTTTTCCGGTTGCGGAGGTTTTTCCGTTTTTGTACAAACCTTCACTTCGCAACCGCATTCAGCTATGGCTCGCCGGATTCACCTTAGGGGCATTCCTGCTCATTGGTTGGGTTTCCTATGCTTTTTTTCAGCGTTCCGGCATATTGGAGCCTGAAACGATGAGTGGCTATTTTTCTGCACTCCTTACCTTGTATGTGTTTTTGCTGCTGGCAGCTTTTGCCGTGGCCGTCGTGGTGGGCAATTCCATCACCCTGCCCCTCGCCGTAATCGGTGAAAAATTGCAGGCCCTGCGCCTCGGGCGCAACGAGCCGCTGGAATGGTCTGGACAGGATGAATTGGGCGAACTCGTAGCTGCCTACAACCGGATGATTGTGGAGGTAGAGGAAAGCGCCGAAAGGCTGCGGCGTTCCGAGCGGGAAGGTGCCTGGCGGGAAATGGCACGACAGGTAGCTCACGAAATCAAAAACCCGCTGACCCCTATGAAATTGAGCATCCAACATCTCCAAAGAGCCTACCAGGCTGATCCCCAGCAAGCCGCTCCGCTAATCAAAAATGTATCTGAAACACTTATCGAACAAATTGAAACCCTCAATCGCATCGCAGGCGAATTTGCCAATTTTGCACAGATGCCCGAAAAACGCAAGGAGCTTTTCGACTGGCGTGAAGTGGTACAGTCTGTTTTACAATTATTCGATACCGAAATCAGAGAGCGCGGAATTGTCTGTCTGATGAATATCCCGCCAACCCCCGTGATGGTAGATGCGGATCGCTCCCAAATGACCCGCGTACTCAACAACTTGGTGAAAAATGCACTCCAGGCACTTCCCGAAGACCGAAAGGGACATTTGGAAGTTTCCCTGGATGAGGAGGGCTTGCTTCAGGTGCGCGACAATGGCTCCGGTATTCCGGAAACCATGCAGGCAAAAGTGTTCTCCCCTAATTTCACGACGAAAAGTTCCGGCATGGGGCTTGGTCTCGCTATGTGTAAAAATATCATGGATGCCGCAGATGGGCGTATCTGGTTTGAAACCGCAGAAAATCAGGGTACCGTTTTTTTTGTCGAACTACCCCTGGCCGGTGATGCTAAAATTCCATTCTGAACCTAAGGTTGATTCGCCTTGAGGTCAGGTAATTGGGAATGGCGTACTGCTGCGCAAAAATGGTCTTTATCCAGGTATTGCCCGCCTGATTTTGTACTTGCATCAGGTTAAATATTTCCAGCGCCATCCAGGTTTGCCGCGTGAACCGAAGGAAATGCTGTGGCCGCTGGGCAATGCGGTTTTGATCCCACATCAAGAGCATAAACCCAATATCTACGCGGTGGTACGCATCAAATCGATAGGTATTGCGATAAACACGATTATTGCCCTGAAGCCCGAACGGCAGTCCGGTACCCATGGTGAAGTTAAGGTTCATCTTGAAGTTTTCATTGCGTGGGAGGTAGTCCTGAAAGAAAATCGATAAGGTCATCAACTGATCGGTAGGCCTTGGAACATCCTTCACAATCTGAGCTTCCTCTTGCCCCACTTCCCTTCGCAAATGTTCAATGCCGTCAATGCGTTCGCGGGCACGCAGCAACGAAAGATTAAACCAGGATTCAGCTCCAGGCACAAACTCCCCGTTGAGCCTCATATCAAGGCCGGTAATATAACCACTGGCGTCATTCTGGCCGGAGTAGCGGATGCGGACGTTCTCGATTTCATAAGAAACCATATCCCAAAGTTGCTTATAGTAAAACTCAGAGATAAACTTGAACTTCGTAGGGTTGCGTTGCCCCATGTAAAAGTCGTAGGTCATACCGCCAACAATATGGCCTGATTTCTGAGCCCTTAGATTAGTGTTTACCAACCCGTCAAACCCTCTCATCTCGCGATAAAAGGGCGGTTGTGCATAAAGGCCGCCAGAGAGGCGCCAGGAAATATCCCGCTTGCCGCCAAGTGGTTTATAGAGGACCTGCGCGCGCGGAGAAATTAAAAACTCCCGGTTGAGATCCCACCAGGAGGCACGCAATCCCAGGGATACCCGAAGTTCGCCTTTGTCGTCGCTCCTAAGTGTATAGGTGTTTTGGAAATATCCGTTCAAACGGTTGGATGAAAGGTCATTCCGGGTTCTTAGCACATAAAATAACTGAACGGCATTGGTATCATACGGCAAGGAATACCCCGCTGAATCTAGTCTTTCCCATTCATGAATTCTATCCTCTACAGATTCATTCTGGTATTTCAGGCTCCACTGCAGAAAATGCGTAGCCGTATTTTGCGCTTTTTTTGTCGGTTGCTGAAGTTCTAATCCACCCTTTACTTCCGCATTGTGCAGGCGGATGTCCAGAAAATTACGCACGTATTGATGCTGCGTGCCATTGCCAAGTTCTGCAAGCACTTCCCCAAAGTTATCGCTTCCCAATCCGGATTCTATTTGCCGCAGACTATATCGGCCAATGATATCAAAGCGTTCATTCTCGTCGCTTTGAAACCGGGACACCAGGAATTTCAGAAACATTGGGTTCTCAGCGCGGTCGGGCAGATAGGTAAGGGAAAGACCATTCATAGCAGTGGTGAAGTCATTCACTTCCCTGCCTTCAAAGACACTGAATAATTGAAGGGCAAAATTGACTAAACCAAAAGCGGTACTTCGCTCGGTAGGCGCAAACTGATATACACTCCGATTGAGATTGCCCAGGTACCCCAACTGCCAGTTGCGAT
>CAYTNI010000069.1:5063-11080 GCA_964439115.1 uncultured Saprospiraceae bacterium | reverse complement strand
AATTAAATTCAAAGACACACATAATTAAACTAATATCTCTCAGGAATTACGCATTCTATATAATGCATTTATATGATAATCAGTTACATTAAGTGTGTGGTTAATGTTCGCCAATGGTAATTGCAAAGTTATTTATGAAATTTTCTTCATAAATTAACCTTAAGGAATGGCTCCGGACAACTATTTATATTTTACCCTGGTTTAGTTTTATTGAACGTTAAACTCTATTGCCTTGACCGAACCACTTAAAATCAAAATTGAATCTTTGCCGACCGCACTTCAGCAGATTATCCGTTTTGTCCACCAAAAGTCACCGCTCAAGCCTGCTGATTTGCGCAAAGCCATATTGGAATCCGGGATTACTGAACAAGATCTCCTTCCCTGGGCTGATTTTAACCATCCCGTTGAAGATAGCTACGGCCGAAAATTGGTGTACAAGGAAGATAATTTGGAAATCATGGTCATGTCCTGGCAACCGGGAGATTTTTCCGGTCTTCACGACCATGGACACACGGAATATGGCGCGGTAAAGGTGTTTGGACCTGCGGAACATGCCGTTTTTCACGTTGAAGAAGATACCATCCGCACCCTGGCCCGCTGGACTTTACAGCCAGGTGAGACCGTCAGCGTCAGCCACAGCCTGGTGCATCAGATGGGTAGCCCAGGAAATACCCCGTTCTTGTCACTACACGTTTATGGAACTCCCACCCCTCAGGATAATATTACTGGTGCAGCGCGTGTGTTTGATCTGCACCGACAGATCATTCAAAGGGTGGATGGTGGAGTGTTTTTTGCACTCCCTCCCGAAGCAGTTCTCCGCGAAGAGCCTGGTCCTGAACCTGATTTTCCAACTTATATTCGCTATTTGATTGAATTATACAGGAGGCTGGAAAAAATGGAAGCTGCCGGCATTCAGGCTGATGGGTTCCGTTCAGCCGAAGTATTGTCCGACCTGCAGTCAACTATGCACAAGGACCGACTTTTGTGTTGCCTTGAGGATCGCACAGATGCCAATGGTCACAGCACAGATTCGGTATATTGGAAAATTCTCCATCACGAACTTCGGGAATTGGCTCTTTTACAGCAAAGCATTGTCAATAGCAATGGGGATGCGTTCTACCGTTATGCAAACTTATATGATGCGGTCATCTGTCAACCATGTCTGGCCGATTTTATGGCCGATTATATACGTTTATTCACCAATTCGTCTCAGATAAATTGGGTCAAAGCAGATGTCCTCTCTATTGGCTGCGGCACCGGCCTGGTGGAATCCTTCATGATTTCTGAACTTGGGGCTACGCCAAATCGTCTGCTAGGCATTGACCTCTCTCCGGCGATGCTGTCGCTCGCTCAGGAGCGAATTCCTGTATGGGAAGGGGATTTCCTGGAATACAAGGGACAGCCAAACTCATGGGATGTATTGTTCTGTGGCCTTAATGGTATTCAATACTTCGACTACAGGCGATTAGATGAGTCTATTCATAAAATTGCAGCGCTCTTGCGCAGTGGTGGATGGTTTTTAGGCGATTTCATCACACCCGACCACATACGCTGGTACCCCAATGTGCTTTATTCCGCCGACAAACAGGTCATCTCTCTTCGAACACCGCACCTGGTAGAGGATTCAGGCGCACTATTCCAGGAAAGTGAAATTGTCAATATCAACTTTTTGAATGGGCGGATGGAGGTCAGTCACGCGGGTAAACATCGCCGGTTCCTGCCGTCCATGGATAGAGTACGCAGAACCTTTGAAGAAGCCTTTGGTGGCAAGGTTTTGCTTTTTGATGCAGTTGGTCTGGAACCTATTAGAGAAGATGCAGAAAGCTGTTCTTCAACTCGCTATGTGGTAATGGCTCAAAAACTTTGAGTTACCGGAGTAGATTTCGCCGTTTCTTTTCCCATTTCCAGGCACTTTCCATGATGACTTCAATATTTCGGGAAGGACTCCAACGCAATAGGTTTTCTGCCCGGGTTTTATCGGCATAAATGGCAATGACATCTCCCGGTCGTCTGGGGCCTATCCTGTAGTTCAGCTTCAGACCGGATACCTTTTCAAACGCCGAAACAGCCTCCAATACCGAGACACCTTCTCCAATACCAAGATTGAAAATGTCCCAGGGACTGGACTGCCTTCCGGCCATCAGATACTGCAAGGCTTTGGTATGGGCTTCTGCCAAATCCATGACGTGGATATAGTCTCTTATACAACTGCCATCCCGGGTGGGGTAATCATCGCCAAATACGGTCATTTCCCTACGCAGCCCGATGGCAGTTTCCGTGATGACCGGCACCAGGTTGGTGGCAGGATTGGTGGGCGATTCTCCAATGAGGGCACTTTCATGAGCACCGGCCGGATTGAAATATCTGAGTAAGATACTTTGCATGCCCGGACTTGCAGGCAATACATCCCTGATGATTTGCTCTCCCATTTGTTTGCTTCGTCCATACGGCGACTCTGCTTCCTGAAGTGGAGTGTCTTCCGTGACAGGCAATTCCAGGGCATTGCCATATACCGAACACGAGGAAGAAAAAATCAGGTGGGGCACATGGTAGGATTGCATACCCTCCAGGATGTTGAGCAGGCTATCGAGGTTGTTTCGAAAATATACAATAGGCTGTTCTACAGATTCTCCCACAAGCTTGAGGGCTGCGAAGTGTATGACCCCTTTTAAGTCAGGGTTTTCTTCGAAAATTCGAAGTGTAGCAGCCCGATCGCACAAATCTATGGTATAATTTTTAACCCGGTAACCCGTGATGGCCTCAATGCCGTCGAGCACCTTGAGATCGGAATTGGAGAGGTTGTCGGCGCTAATGACCTCAAATCCGTTGCGGAGCAAATCCACTATGGTATGACTACCAATGTAACCACAGCCTCCCGTAACCAATACTTTTTCAGACATAAGCTTAATTTTTTTGAAGTGTAGTTGTCATTTAACTTTTTTCCCATGCTTGATGACCATATCCACATCCTGCAATAAGCTAATGTAGCGCAAAACGTCCCCCTTTACGGCAATGATATCTGCATATTTTCCTTCGGCGATGGTTCCGTAATCGGCATCAACCCCCATGGACTTTGCCGGCCAGTAGGTGGCGGCCTTGATGGCATACATGGCGTCAAAACCAAATTCATTTACCCATACATCGAGTTCGTTCCAGGTGCTTTGACAGTGAAACTTCATAGGGATGCCACTGTCGGTACCAATCATCAATACCACCCCTGCGGCTTTGAGTTGATTTACCTTGCGTTCGAGCGTAGGCTTCCGAATAGGCGTGAGCTGGAAATAGCCCATTCTCCCCGGATAGCGAATGGATCCTTTGATGTCGGCAATGATGGAGTCGGGCAGGCCAAGCTGCCAGCAGTCGTTGTCGAGCTTTTCGGGATTGTCGCGCATATACTCGTAATTGTACAATCCCTCCACGGTGGGCGTCCAGTAAAGGGGGCCCTTGTTCATCTGCGCGGTGCGTTCCGCAATCATGTCCATCACATCTTTGGGGTATTCCGGCGCCGAGGAAAGCCCCGTGTGCTCAAAGCAATCCACGCCGGCCTGCATGCCGCGCCTGATTTCCTCAGGTCGGTGCGCATGGGCAACTACCTGGAGTTTATGCTTGTGCGCCTCGTCCACAATAGCGCGCATTTCATCCATGGTCATTTCATCCTGGTCAATGAGCTTGATACAATCCACGCCAGCATCTGCCAGACGCCTGACCTTGGAACGGGCATCTTCTACGCCATAAACGCCCCAGCGGAAAGCTTCCGTGCCCGGGTATGGGCGATGCTGAAGAAAGGGACCGGAAATGTATATGGTTGGCCCCGGGATTTCTCCTTTTTGAATCCGCTCGCGCACTGCGAGACTGGCCTCGAGGGGTGCTCCAAGATCCCGCGCACTGGTGACTCCGGCCATCAGCAACTGCTGAGCCGATGACGGCATGATGACCTCTTTCAGTAACGGAAGGTAAGTGGAATCCCAATGCGCGTAGTCGCTATGTCCATTGATCATGAGATGCACGTGCATGTCCCACAACCCAGGCATGACACTCATACCTTCGGTGGAAATAACCTCGGCGCCCTTCGGCACTTCCAGATTGCCCTGATGGCCGACCGCGATAATTCGCTCGCCTTCAATTAAAATCACACTGTTGTGAATGGGTTTCCCTCCATATCCGTCGATCAATGTGCCGCCCACCAGGGCTTTGATATTGCCGGATTGGGCAAAATCAGGCTTTGACATCAAGAACAGTACTAAAAGGATGCAGATACGCTTCCACATGGGCACATGTTTTTTGCAAATGTACCAAAATCCGGCATTGGCTTCTAATCTGTTAAATACCCTTTTTTAAAACAAAAAAACGTCGTTTCTTGCTTGCGAAACTTTTTAAGTATTGAAACCAATGGATCTCAGCCATATTCTTACGCATCTCGGTGAAGACCGCGCTCATTATTTCCAGGCAGTGGCTCCCCCCATTATCCAAAGCAGCAACTTTGCCTTCCCCACATTGGATGCCTTTCGGAATGCTTTTACCGACGAACTACAGCACTCGGTTTATACTCGTGGCAACAATCCGACGGTCGAAATCCTTCGTGCCAAGCTGGCCGCACTGGAAGGCGCTGAAGATGCCCTGGTTTTTGCCAGCGGCAGTGCGGCTGTTGCCTGTACCGTGCTGGCTCATGTCAAAGCAGGCGACCACATCGTCTGCGTGGAGTCGCCATATTCCTGGACGCACGCCCTGCTGACCAAATTTCTCCCCCGGTTTGGCGTATCGCACACTTTTGTGGACGGGCGTGACCTCAACCTTATTCGCGAGGCTATTCGCCCCGAAACGGTCATGCTGTACCTGGAAAGCCCCAATTCCCTGACCTTTGAAATGCAGGACCTTCGCGCTTGCGCCAGCATGGCACATGAGCATGGCCTCATTACCTGTATTGACAATAGCTATTGTTCACCCGTTTTTCAGAACCCCATTGAATATGGTATTGATCTGGTGATTCATTCCGGCACCAAATACATCAATGGGCACAGCGATGTGGTTTGTGGCGTGGTTTGCGGAAAGAAAACCCATATCCGGCAAATTTTTGAGTCAGAGCTGATGACCTTGGGGGCTATTCTCTCCCCTCACGATGCCATGCTGGTTATCAGGGGCTTGCGCACCTTGCCCTTGAGGGTACAGCGCAGTCATGAAAGTGCCCTTCAAATTGCTGCCTGGCTGGAGGCTCATCCTAAAATTGAGCGGGTATTGCACCCCTGGCTTCCTTCTTTTCCCCAAAATACACTTGCCTTGCAGCAAATGCGCGGTGCCGGCGGCTTGTTTTCCTTTTATTTGAAAGCATCAGACATTGAGGCAGTGGAGCGATTTTTTCATCGGCTGGAGCGGTTCCTGCTGGCCGTTTCCTGGGGCGGACATGAATCCCTCATATTACCTATGGCCGGATTTTACAAAATTCCGGGTCGACCGGATTCCTCACGGCCCTGGAACCTCGTGCGTTGCTATGTGGGTCTGGAAGACCCCCAATGGTTGATGGAGGACCTTGAGCGTGGGCTCGCAGAACTCTAGCCTACTCGTTTGATTTTTTACCTTAATTAAACTCCTGAAAATGCTGAAAAAAAACATCCTCTATGTTTGGGCAGTGCTTTTGTCTCTGACCCTCTTGTCCGCTTACCACACAGAGTGGGGCTTTTTTGGCCATCGCCGAATAAACCGAATGGCCGTATTTACTCTGCCCGCCAGTATGATGGGGTTTTATAAAAAACACCTGGAATACCTCACCGAGCACGCCGTGGACCCCGACAAAAGGCGCTACGCAACCCCTCATGAAGCAGTGCGACACTATATAGACCTGGACCAATGGGGCAAATACCCCTTTGAGGAAGTTCCTCGCGACTGGGTGGATGCATTGATGCAATATACGGATGTGTACCTGATTCGCCACACGGGGGATACCCTGCTGCTCGGCGGACAAAGTGTTTGGGAGCCGAGATGGGATACTTTAAGCCTCAGGCAAGGTGTGGAGGTGGGTTTTT
>CAYTNI010000069.1:0-4963 GCA_964439115.1 uncultured Saprospiraceae bacterium | reverse complement strand
GCTATTTTGCGCCTTTCGGCAGAATTCGGCCATTATATAGGCGATGCCTCCGTTCCTTTGCACACTACCAGCAATTACAACGGGCAATTTACCGATCAAATTGGCATACATGCCTTCTGGGAAAGCCGACTTCCCGAAATATTTGCCGATACCCAATACGACTTCCTGGTTGGGCCGGCAATCTATATCAACAACCCCGAACACTTTTACTGGGAACTGGTATTGCAAAGCCACGTCCTCCTCGACAGTATGTTGGCCATTGAAAAAGCACTGCGGCAATCCTTTCCTTCCGATCAGCAATTTTGCTATGAAGAACGCCTGGGGGTTTTGGTGCGCACCCAGTGTGCCGGTTTTGCCGATGCCTATCATCAAAGGCTTGACGGCCAGGTGGAACAACGGATGCGAGATGCCATTCATGCCATTGGTAGTGCCTGGTTCACCGCATGGGTGGATGCAGGGCAACCTGACCTGAACCAGTTGGGGCAGGCGGTACAGGGTGAAAAAGAGGAGCAGGAACGTGAAACTATCGAAGGCGGACTTAAACGAGGTAAACAGCTCGGTCGTCCGCATGAGTGAGATTACAAGCCGAGTCGTTCAATTTCCAGGATGGCCGCCACATGTGCATCTGCAATTTTTTGGCGCACGGCGGGTTTCATAAGCTCCAGGGCTTCGGCTTTATGGTTGAAAAAGCCATTTTCGGTGAGAATGGCCGGCATTTTTGTTTTGGACAAAACGTAGAACTGCGATTCCGGGCGGGACTTGATTTTGCGATCCCGAAAGCCGGTAAAGGCGATCAGGTGTTTCTGAAATACAGAGGCTAGTTTTTCGCCGCTTTTACTACCGTGAAAATACCAGGTTTCAATACCGCGCGCCTCCGCCCATGACTCGGGAGATGCAGCCGGCGCCGCATTGGCATGAACGGATACGAAAATCCTGGGTAGTTTGGTTCTCAGGTTGTTGGCGCGCTCCACGCGCTCTTGCAGGAAATCGTCCACATCAATTTCCGGGACAGTGATAAAAAAGGATATTCCTCTGGCTTTTAGGCCTTTTTGAATGCGTTTTACAATGTCCCGGTTGAACTCATATTCGAAAAAGCGGGTTTTGCGGTCTTCAAACAAAGGCGAGCGCTTTCCCACAGTCCTCTTGCCGTGCCCATTGTCTAAGCACCACATGTACCGGGGCTTTCTGATTTTTGTGAGCGGGAGGGTCGGTACAGGTACCTGACTTTCAGAGCGTCCAAACTGTTCAGACGTTGCCGGGAATTCCGAACCCTCTACTTCTCCGCTTTCAAGCCATGCGTCATCTTCGGAAGGTAGTTCAGCAGCATCCTGAGGAACTCCGTCCGGTAGTGATGAGGTTGCCCCGGAATCTTTTCTCCTGGACATGCCGAACAGCTTCCGAAAGAAATTTTTAATTGGGTTAAGTATTTTCATAATATTTTTTTAATTGATTGACAATTACTTATGTGTTAAGTAAAAAGTCAATAAAAATATTCAAAACCCAATAAAAAAATCAGCCCAATTGGATTTCGCGATTTAAAATCCTCCCAGATGGGTGACTGATCTAAAGATTCTGTTCCAGTTAATACCGTTGGCTACACTTCCCTCACGGGTGGAGAACCAGATGAACAAGGGTTTGCCCACGATATGGTCTTCAGGGACAAAACCCCAGACTCTGGCATCCTCGGAATTGTGGCGGTTATCCCCCATCATCCAATAGTAGTCTTGTTTGAACGTATAGGTGCTTGCCAATTGTCCATTGATAAAGTACTTGCCATCTTTTTCTTCCAGACGGTTTTTCTCGTAGGTTGCGATAACCCGGCGGTAGAAGGGCATGCTTAGCGAGTCCAGGCTGACAGTAGCGCCGCGTTTGGGCACGTAGAGCGGGCCGTAGTTGTCCACTGTCCAGTCGGGGTGATTGACGGGGTCGTGCGGAAACAGGCGGCCTGCTTCGAGGATGAATGGATTGACGGTAATAGCAGTATCTTTTTGGATGGCTTCGGCTTCCTGGTCGGTGAGGTACATCAGGTAGGAGTTGGGGCCAAAAGCCTGGGAGATATTGGCATTGTCAATACCGGCGGCTACAAAACCGGAGGGGTCGTAATTAACCGGAACGGTTACGAAGTAGCGGTTGCAGGGAGCGGCGGAGATGGCCTGATCCATTTGTCGGATTTTCTCCACCTGGGTTTCATTGAGGATGACGAGCATGGAGTTGGAGGCGGCATCGCGTTTCAGTATATCCTCTTTAGAGACACCCCACTTGGCGAATTGCTGGTCGTTGACAGGGCGGAGGGGTGAGCGGAGGTGATGGATAAACTGGATATACTTAGGGTTTTGGGCAGGTTTGCCGTTGATATGGAGTTGCCGGTTGATGATATGGATGGAATCCCCGGGGAGTGCGACACAGCGCTTGATGTAGTGGTCCATTTTATCCATTGGGCGGGCGATAAGTTTGGCCTTGCCGGTGGAGATTTCCTGGTTGTCATTGGGAGGAAGAGAACCTCGGCGATAGTCGTAAATGCTCCAGGTGCGGTGTGGAAAAACATACACGCTGTCGCCCTCCGGGTAGTTAAACACGACAGGGTCATTGCGGTCAATGGTTTCCAGGGCGGGTAGGCGTTTGTATTTCAGGCTGGGTTTGCGCAGGTAGCTTTCCATGCCCAACTGGGGAATTCTGTTGTGTAGCAGAGGTAACATGGCTACGGTTTGTGGCATTCTGACACCGTAGTGGGCTTTGCTGACGAACAGGAAATCGCCGGTTAACAGTGAACCTTCCATGGATGAAGTGGGAATTACATAAGCTTCGATGAGAAACATCCGGATGAAGGTGGCTGCAAACACCGCGAAAATGATAGCCTCGGCCCACTCGCGGGTTGCAGATTTCCGATATGGATTATTGGCGAGCAGTTTGTTCAGTTGTTTGGTATTGCCTGCTTTTTGCGCTTCTTCGATTTGATGGCGATACTCCATTTCCCTTGCCCATGCCGGCCCTTCGTATTTGGCAGCGGCCTCAAAAGCGAGGTACAGGAAATAGAAGGGTGCAAAAATGACGGCGAGTACGCTTTGCCAAAATCCGAGGTGTCCAAAGGAGCGCACGGTATCAATGGTGAGGCCCGCATAGATAAAAATATTGACGATAGGGAAAAGCAGCCAGGCGGCGTGAGCGGGTTTACGCCCCACTGTTTTGGCCCATTCTACCAGGTTCAACCCTGGAACAATTCCTTTCCAGGCTGCAACCCCCATTTTGGGGAAAAGAAAATATAAGCTGATGCTCAAAAGAAGGTATGCCACAAACAGCAATGTCCAGAAACCCATGTTTTCATTAATTTGGCGTAAAGATACAGCAAGCAGCGAAAAAGCGGCGCATTTCATCGAAATACGCCGCTTTTTCCACGACAAGCACCTAATTATCCAGAGCGGGTTTACTTCACCACCTTGACGATTGCTCTGCCTGAACGACTTTCTACCAAAAGCAAATAGACGCCACTGGGCAGCTCGGCAACATCCCAGCTCATATTTTGTACGCCCTCAGAAAGCAGGAGCTCGTTTGTCCAAACAGGGCTTCCCTGGAGTTGCAACAGCGAAATCCGGTAATTGCCGGCTTCCGGAATATCCAGGGCAACGTGCAGTCGGTCGCTTACCGGATTTCCTAGCAGGCGAAGTCCCGGTTTAGTGGTGAGTTCGATTTCCGAGCTGCTCGTCATGGGCGAAATAACGAGTGGTTGGGACAGACGGGCTGCTGCGTCGCCATTCGAGCCGCCGTTGTTGTTGGCAGCAAGACCGGCAGCATAGAAACGGATATCCTCTCCGAGGGTGGCCGGGGAAGTCCAGGGGAACTCCATGGTGTTACTGGTTCTGGAGGACGCGTGTTCTGCATATTGCCTGTTCTGAATGGTGGATCGGCGGAAACCCGAAGGCGCGGTACCAAATGACCCACCATTCACATTGGCTGTGCCGGTGAGCGCTACTGCCTGAAAGCCGTAGCGACTGGCGTTTACTGTGGTGTTGACCCGAACGCGCAACGTATAATTTTTATTGGCTTGATAGTGTGTGACCTGCGTTGCACCATCAAGGAGCTCTGCCGTGAGGGAAGGGCCGAAATTGCCCCCTGAGTGGCAGGCTTCGCAAGCGCCGGGGCTGAGCGGGGAGCCGGTGCGGTCAATGCCCTGGACGTTGCCCGGGCCTGCCGAATTGGCTACCCAAAGGCATACTGCAAGGGCTACTGCGAGAAAGGTGTATAAATTGTTCTTCATTTTTTAGTGATTTTGGGTGTAAGATGGAAATAAGACAATGAGATACCTGAAATGTTTTCTTATTTTAGACTTGTAAATTGCAAACCATCATGTTATCGAGTTGTGAATTGCGCTGGTTTTTCCCGGAACCGCCCTCCGAACTGGTGGACTGGTACGGGCGCCGCGGTTTGTTTTTTGATACGGAGACCTCTGATATTCGCCGTTGTGACTTTTACCTGCTACAAAAGGGCCGCCATGACCTGGGCATTAAACTTCGGGAGGGGCACATTGAAATCAAGCAGCAGCAGGGTAGGGGTACCACTAAGCGATTCAGCGACACAGTGGCGGGCAGGATATCGAGGTGGCAAAAATGGAGTTTTCGGCTGGCAGCTACCCGGGAAGGGGGCACCGACGAGGTGTTGGCCATAACCCGTGATGCCCGGTCTAAGGAATGGATTCCGGTGTACAAGGAGCGGCTTTTGCTGCGTTACGAAATCCAGGACGAAGGCCGCGTGGTTATGGTAGAAGATATCAGGTGGCTGCAGGATGGTTGTGCCGTGGAGCTGACCCGTATTCATTGCCGTGAAAAATTATGGTACACCTTTGGAATGGAGGCATTTAGCGCAGGGCGGCATAGCCGACGCAACCTTCTGGCTGGAATGGATGCGTTTTTAGGGGAAGGATTGGAGCTAGAATTGTCGAGGCAGGATGCCATGGATTATCCGTAATTTT
>CAYTNI010000068.1:0-11229 GCA_964439115.1 uncultured Saprospiraceae bacterium | reverse complement strand
CCCACGAGACGTGAATAGGCCAAAATGGTTTTTCTGAAACCCAGATTGGGGGAATATTTTAACCTGAGCCTTGTATTGCCAGGTTTTAGGCCTTACCGCATACCCGCCATAAGTATATAATTGGAAG
Organism: uncultured Saprospiraceae bacterium; assembly: GCA_964439115.1. Taxonomy (GTDB): domain Bacteria; phylum Bacteroidota; class Bacteroidia; order Chitinophagales; family Saprospiraceae; genus UBA2329. The sequence goes on along the minus strand of CAYTNI010000068.1, from coordinate 11,102 downwards.
GTTTTGGAAAGATTGGTGCTCGTCCTCAGGCCAATTCCGGGGACAAATCCCTCAAAATCGCTAAACCGAATGAGGTCGGTATAAACCCATTCCATTTTACCGATTTGAAGCCCACCGCCGGCCAATGACTGCAAAAAATTCATGCCCTTATCGAGATTCGCTTCAGCCCCCAGACTGTCGAGTAAAGCAAATGACATCGAGTCAATCGGGCTGAGTTGCTCCTTTCGCTCAAGCTCCAAAACTCCGTCGCGCAAATTAATATCCGGAGCAGTGGTACTGGCCTTCGGCAGGGCAAAATAGCCCTTGGGGAAAGTGGGGTTAATCTCTACACTATCTAAATAAGTGCGGGAACTTACCCGCATACCCATGTCAGGACTTGGATATTTCGCTGCATCGAGCACCAGACTGAGCTGTGCCGGAAACCAATTTCCGGAAGCAGTCTTTCGGTACTTTTGATCCATGTGAAAAGCAATTTTCTCCTCTTCGGCCGATTCAGTCACTAAGTGCTGGATGGCATATCCATCGGAGTGGATGTGCAGCATACCCTTCAATCCGACAAATGCTTTATTGTCAAAGGGTTGAAAAGAAATCACGAAAATGCTGTCTGGGCCATCCAGATAGGTCTCCTCCAGGCGGAAACGGTAGCGCGAGATACTTCCCGGCGATACAGGATTGAGGTACCGCTTTTCGAGAAAGGGAATTTCGTCGCGATAAAAAGAAAAAGGCTGAAGTTGAGAAACGATACCGGTAAACCAGGGTTGCTGGAACCCGGAAGTGCGGTGGCGAAGAATTTCTTCACGTACGCGTTGTGGTTTTTCGAAGGCGTGCTTACTTAGGGTTTCCATGATGAATAAATGGAGGCTATCGAAAGGAAAATCGCCTCCTGCGGTATCCTCACGAATTTCAGCCAGCATCTTTGCATCGGGCAACATCTTCAGAATGAGTTTGGTGAATGCCCGGTATTGATACCCCTTAAGTTTTTCAGGGTTGTGGGCATCTCTGTTTTCAACGGCCTTCCGGATAATGCGGTGTGCCGGGTTCTCTCCGGCAACCACCACAGCTTCTGATAAATTGAATGGGATAGGCTCAAGTACCACCCGCAAGGGCTTCCCGGTAATTACGGCGACGTCCAACTCCTTCGAAGCGAAACCTACAAAACTGAAAGTCAGCGTTTTCATATCCTCTGTACGGGGAATGGAAAATGCTCCGCTCAACTCTGCGGTAAAAACCCGGTCTTTTTGGTTATTGACCAAAATATGGACAAATGGCAGTGGCTCTCCTGAAGGATCAACTACTACACCCGAGATGACAAACTGCGCGGATATCCACCCTGGAAATCCTAGTATTAAAAGAGTAAAAATTCTATGAAGCATAAGCAGAAAAATATTTTTGTGAAGCCCCTACAGAACAAAAAAGTTCATGGTGCGGCATGCCTTAAAAGTTAATTAACGTATCTAAAGTTTATAAGGAATATTTAGAGCGCTTAGAAGGAGTTCTGCATATCTTACTAAAAGGTATGACAAGAATAATCCCCAAAGTACGGATTGAAGCACAGGAAATCCGGGATTCAGGGTACCATCCACCTTGTGTAATTAATACTAAAGGTGGTAAAAATGGAAAAGTTTCCTTAATCTGGAAGGAGCGCAAAGGGAAAAGGGGAAAGCGCCAGGCAATACTCGGCTACATTGGGAATTTTAAACGTGCTCATCGAACAAAGGCCTCACTTTTTCAATAGTGGATAGGTCATTTGAAGCTGTTCGAGGCGTTCGACCATGGTTTTGGCGATGACGTAATCGCGATACCAGCGCTGATCTACCGGTGTGATTGTCCAGGGAATGGCGTTGCAACGGTTGATGGCATCTTCGTAGCATCGCATGTATGCCGGCCATAGTTCGCGCTCACGCAAGTCGCCATCATTGTGTTTCCACTGCTTTTGGGGGTCATCTAACCGTTGTTGCAGTTCAATGGCCTGTTGTTCACGGGATATATGTAGGAAAAATTTGAATACCTCGGTATGGTTGTCGTACGCGAGCAATTGTTCAAAAGCATTGATGGACTGCATTCGTCGTTCCACCCTTTCTTCATCAATCCACTTATGGACACGCTGGATCAGAATATCTTCGTAATGTGAGCGCACGAAGATATGTATCATGCCGCGTTCCGGGGCGTGTTGGTGTATGCGCCAGAGGAAATCGTGTGCAAATTCCTGTTCGGAAGGTTTTTTGAACCCAATAACTTTGACACCCATAGGCGCACAATCAGCAAAGACCTTTTCCACGGCGCCATCTTTGCCGCTGGCATCCATTCCCTGGAGCACCACGAGTGCTGAATGCCTTTTTTGGGCATACATGACGCGCTGCAGTTCACCCAAACGAGCCACCAGGGATTTTGTTTCCTCTTTAATGGCCTGCTTGTCCAGGTGGTCAGGCGCTGTTGTGGCAAAATCCCTTAGATGAATCATAACAAATTGGCTTTGAGGATGAAAACCGGAGTAGCGCGGCAAGGACTGATCATTCAATCCTTGCCGCGCGCATAGCTGATTTAGGCGCCCAGGTCCTTGCGAATCTTGTTGAGTGCCGATCCGGCCTGAACCCACTCAATCTGAGCCTGATTATAGGTATGCGCCAGTTCAACGCTATGTGAGCTGCCATCAGCGTGATGGAGTACCATGGTAAGCGAGTGACCCGGTGCCATATTTTCGAAGCCCTGGAGATCAATGGTATCATCCTGGCGGATAAGATCGTAATCTTCGGGATTGACAAAAGTGAGTGCCAGCATGCCCTGTTTTTTGAGATTCGTTTCGTGAATTCGGGCAAAGGATTTCACGACAACTGCCTTGACGCCTAAGAAGCGGGGCTGCATGGCGGCATGTTCACGGGAGGAGCCCTCTCCGTAGTTTTCTTCACCAAATACTACTGTACTGATGCCTGCATCTCGATAGACCAGGCCGGATTCCGGCACAGCAAGGTATTCGTGGTTTACATAATTGAGCACTTTATTAGCCTCCCCGTTGAAGGAGTTGATTGCACTGATAAAGGAGTTGCCGGCGATATTCTGGAGGTGTCCGCGGAATTCAAGCCATGGACCCGCCATGGAAATATGGTCGGTGGTACATTTGCCCTTGACCTTAATCAGGATGCGCATCCCTTTGAGCTGGTCGGCTGTAATGGGTTTAAAAGGAGTAAGCAACTGGAGGCGGTTGGACGTAGGCGACACATCGATTTTCAATCCCCGGCCGTCAGCCGCAGGTGCGAGATAACCGGCATCTTCCACAGCAAAACCTTTCGGTGGCAGTTCTACTCCAGTTGGTGGGTCGAGGTGCACTACCTGTCCGTCTTCATTCATTAGGGTATCGGTGAGCGGGTTGAAGGTCAAATCCCCTGCGATGGCCATTGCGGTAACAATTTCAGGAGAGGCCACGAAAGAGCGCGTTTGGGGATTGCCGTCGTTGCGCTTGGAGAAATTGCGATTAAAAGACGTGATAATGGAATTAGCGCGATTGGGATCATCGGTGTGACGAGCCCATTGGCCGATACAAGGCCCACAGGCATTGGCCAGCACTACCCCGCCAATTTCCTCAAAGGCCTGAAGTTGGCCGTCACGCTGGACGGTGTAGCGAATTTGCTCGGAACCTGGCGTGATGGTAAACTCCGAGCTCACTTTAAGTTTTTTGGAAACTGCCTGGCGTGCGATGGATGCTGCGCGGTCGAGATCTTCGTAGGAAGAGTTGGTGCAGGATCCGATAAGGCCAACCTCCAGTTTCTGGGGGTAATTGTTTTCGCGGACTGCCTGCGCAAAGCGGGAAATGGGCCAGGCCAAATCCGGCGTATAGGGGCCGTTGACATGCGGCTCCAGGGTATCGAGGTCGATTTCTATGACCTGGTCGAAGTACTGTCCCGGATTATCGTAGCACGCCGCATCGCCGGTGAGGTAGGGTGCAACTTTGTCAGCAAGATCAGCCACGTCTGCGCGTTCAGTGGCGCGGAGATAGCGGCTCATGGAGTCATCATAACCAAAAATTGAGGTGGTGGCGCCAATTTCAGCACCCATATTGCAAATGGTACCCTTGCCGGTGCAGGACATCGCCTCTGCGCCGGAGCCGAAATACTCAACAATAGCACCCGTGCCGCCCTTCACGGTAAGAATACCGGCGACTTTGAGGATGACATCTTTGGGGGAAGTCCATCCATTAAGCTTTCCGGTGAGTTTCACCCCAATCAATTTGGGCATTTTCAATTCCCAGGGCATACCCACCATCACATCTACCGCATCAGCACCGCCGACACCGATGGCGATCATACCAAGACCGCCGGCATTAGGGGTGTGAGAATCAGTACCGATCATCATCCCACCCGGAAAAGCGTAGTTTTCAAGAACAATTTGGTGAATGATACCTGCGCCGGGTTTCCAGAACCCAATACCGTATTTACTAGACACGTTGGCCAGAAAGTCATACACTTCCGAGTTGACGTTAAGTGCCGTTTTCAAGTCTGCAGCCGCACCTGTTTCCGCCTGAATAAGGTGGTCACAGTGAACGGTAGAGGGCACAGCGGTTTTATCGCGGCCGCACATCATGAACTGCAGCAGTGCCATTTGGGCAGTAGCGTCCTGCATGGCTACCCGGTCTGGGGCAAAAAAGACATACTCTTTGCCTCTTGCGTAGGACTGGAGCGGGGAATCCGGGTGTAGGTGCGCGTAGAGGATTTTCTCTGAGAGGGTCAATGGGCGACCCAGCGCCTGTTTGGCCTGATCCACCCTTTGCGCGAACGACTCATAATGAGCCTTCAGCATTTGCATATCGAACGCCATATCTGCTTTTGGTTTTATTTCAAAATATTTTGCCCTTTTGGGCGCGCAAATATACGACTAAAGACCCTAAAAGACGCAATTCAGTTCGCAAATATCCTCCAAATCCGCATCTTTGCCCAAAAGTTATTGCCATGACTGTCTCCATTTCGGAAATAGCGCCCAAGTCCCTGATTCCTGGGTTTCAAGGGCGCTTTGTACACACAGATAATACCACCCTTGCTTTTTGGGAAGTCGAAGAGGGCGCTGCATTACCCGAACATGCCCACATCCACGAACAATCCACCTGTGTCCTTGAAGGGCGTTTTGAGCTGACCATTAATGGGCATACCACGGTGTATGAGCCGGGTATGCTTGCCGTAATCCCCTCCAATACCGTGCACTCCGGAAGGGCGCTGAGTCCTTGCAAATTGCTGGATGTTTTTTGTCCGGTGCGCGAGGACTACAAGGCCCATGAGTGAAACGCCCATTCCTGTTCCCCCACCCTCCCCTGTTCAGGAATTGGAACTGCCGGAATTCAAGGCTGCCGGGGTTCAACTACTGATTAAACGCGACGATTTGCTGTTACCGGAACCTGGAAGCGCCTTTTGCGGTAATAAATGGCGGAAACTCTATTTCAATCTTTTGGAGGCTCGCCGTCAGCAAAAAAGCGGCCTGCTCAGTTTCGGCGGCGCATTTTCCAACCACCTCGCCGCTGTAGCCGAAGCCGCAGCCCGATGTGGGTTTTCCTCTCTGGGTATCGTACGGGGAGAACCTTCACTACCCCTCAACCCCACACTTGCCCGCGCTGAAAGGTACGGTATGACACTGCACTTTGTATCCAGGGAACAGTACAGACAAAAAGACCAACCTCACTTTTTTGCTCAAATTGGCATAAATCCGGAGCCTTATTTCATTTTGCCAGAAGGCGGTACCAACCTCCTCGCCCTGAAAGGCTGTGCCGACCTGGGTCGGGAAATTCTGGATACACATCAACCCGATATTGTCGCCGTCGCATGCGGCACCGGTGGCACCCTCGCGGGCTTGTGTATGGGTCTGGAAGGCAAATGCCACCCCCTGGGGATTAGCGTCCTGAAAGGCGATTTCCACCAACAAGACATTCAACGGTGGTTGGAAAGGAGCGGGCATCCACAGACAAATATTCCCGAAATCGCCCTCGGATACCACCACGGTGGTTATGCACGTTGGACGCCGGAATTACTCTTGTACATCCGCCACTTTGGTATGAAACACCACATCCGCCTCGACCCAATTTATACCGGAAAGTTGATGTACGCCTTGAGCGACATGGTTCGCAGAGGTGCCTTCAAACGCGGCACCTGTGTGATGGCTGTACACACCGGAGGATTGCAGGGTATTGCAGGGTTTGAATCCCGATTTGGAGTTTCTCTTACTTAACCACCATCGGCGCCGTAGAAGCTTTCCGGGGAAAGACAAAAGCACTTCTTTCATCTTCGGCAACAACATAATATTGTAGGCCGGCTACATAGGGCAAGGTAACTCCCCAATGCCCGTCTTCCGCAGCACCATCACCATGGTTTCCGTCGTCATAAAAAGGTGTTTTTTCAAAAACACCAAGGCGTCCATTGCGCGTAAATAACCATACGCGGGTTGCTCCGCTGCTCCTCAGCGTCACCTTCAACTCCCGACCAAGTACGGCGTGTTTCAGTTCCTCTACAGCAGGTGGGATATTTTGAAACAAGGGATGTGCCTGGAGGTATTCGGCTCTTTTTTCCATCAACCGGGTGATACCAACGACATTTACGCGATCTGCTTTGGCGGTAGAGTCCAGATTAACATAAAAAGCCTCTGTTTCGTACAATTTTAACGAATCCTTCAGCACAAAAGGTTCTATGAGGCGGTGAAGGGCTCTTGCTTGCTTAATAGCTTCCCCGGAGACAAATTGCTCTTCCAGCATGGTTCGAAAATGGGCGACATAAATTTTACGCCTCAGGTCATCGGAGAGTGCTTGTACCAATAAGGGACGCATGGGATTTTTCTCCCGATAGTGCAAAAACGGACTCAGCGTGGCGAGTTTATCGTCAGACTGTGCTGCATCCTCTGCGCCGGAATAGCGAAAACCGCCAAAGGACATGTTCAAATCCCAGAGGATGGGATGGAATATTCCCGCGCTGTCGCGATACAGGTAGTAGTTGTGGCAAAACTTGCCGATGTAGCTGTCCAGGTTGACAATCAGGTTATTGAAAGCTAGCATCCAGAGCGTTTGGTCCATATCGAGCATAGACTCGAGCTTTCCGGGTGTTTGCTCGATTGTCTGGGTCAGGGAAATGAGGTCTTTCCAACTCCCCTGTTCAATTTCGTAGGCACTTTGATAGCATACAGAATCAGGGCCGAGGTAATTGAGGGAGGCGTGATCTCCCTTTAAACAGCCGCTGCCCGGTTTGATGTTCCAGTCGGCAGGGTCACATTTCACCAATGTGCCTTCTCCCTTATCAAAAAATCGTTGCAACATGGGCTTATCAATGGACTCCGTGTTGCTGTACAGTCCCACAAAAGAATCATTGACATATACAGCGGCAAAGTTCGCCTTTGGCGCAGGCATATACTGACCGGCCAGCTCATAGGCCAGGACTTCGCGAATGAAAGCAGGATCACGGAAAGCATTGGCCAATTTCAGGGTAGAAACCCCGCCCGGCAGCGTCAGCTTTTTATCGGAATAATTGATTTTGATATTGAAAGGCAGTTTGACGGAACCGCTTTTGCGCACACTAAAATAAGAACTGTTGCCCTTGTAGCGCACACCGATCCCGGGGTATTTCACCCCGTTGATTACCGCATCGGCGAGCAGGCGCTCATCACTGCTGATTTGCTTTAGCGAATCAAGTTGCGTATCCCAGTCAGATTGTTTGAAGTATAGGCGCACTTCTGCGACAGACGCGGATTTGTATAAATCCTGCGCCTCAAGGGCCATGGAGTAGAAAACAACCGGAATAAAGGCGCAAAGAAAGCCTCGGACTCCCGGCAGCACACTACTGATTAATCTCATCCAGGCTGGTTTTGTGGCGCTCGTACATGTACCGAACCGGGTGGTAGCTCACCAATTTAGCATTTTCTGCGAAAATGTAGTACTCTATGCTGCGCGCACCACGAGTAGGCACGATTTCTGCGCCGAAGATTCCGTCACCGGCAGTGCCATCATCGTGTTTACCCTCATCTAACATGGTAACCTCTCTGAAGGATTCATTTTCATCGAAGCGGTAGAAGATTTTGACCTTTTTGGGAAACTGGCCTACTTTGGCGGTAATCTTAAAGGTGTTGAGCATGATAGCGGCAAGTTTTTCGCGTTGCTTCACCGATACCTGTTCGATTGTAGGTGCAAAAACGCTCAAATCGGGATGCTTTTTCAGGTAGTCTGCCCGGAGCGCCATTATCTCCGAAATCCCGGGAATTTTAGTTTTCTTGCCAGTCGTAAACTTAAGGCTCTGATCGAACTCAAGGATGGTATAAGGCCAGTTGGCATCTTTGGCGATATCCATCCGGATGAGCTTTTGTAGTTCGGTAGCGCGAGTGAGGTATTTGTCGTTGAGCAGAAACTCCTGAGTCAGCACCTGAATGTTGGAAAGGTACATTTTTCTATAAAGTTCATTGGAGAGGAGCTGCTTTATAAGGGGGCGCTCGGCGTTTGCTTCGTGGAGGAGTGGGTTCAGATTCGGCATGGCGGAAGGTTTAAGATCCGATCCCGTACCGATATTGCGGTAACTGCCGAAAGCGAGGTTAAGATCTCCCAGGATAGGCATGAACTTGCCTGATTTATCCCGATAGAGAAAATAATTGGCGCTATACTTGCCGAGGTAGCTATTGAGGTTGAGCATGGCATTATTGAAGGCAAGCATCCAAAGGGTGCGATCTACGTCGAGCAGTTCGGAAATCTCCTGGGGTTTTTCATTCAGCCTTTTAGCGAGATTGAATAGGTTCTCATAACCGAAGCCCATCATCAATTTGAAGTGATGACTGTAACAATCGGCTTTATTATCAACCTGTAAGGTTCCGTGGATGTTGCTGCGGCAACCATCAGGCGTGGTGGCATCGGCTGGAGAATTGGAGCGATAAAGCGGCCCTTGGGATTCTCCAAGGTGGCGCTGAAAGAACCCGGCATCTACCGTTTCGATGTTGACGAAAAGTCCGTAGAGTTTACCGTTGATATTCACCCTCGCGTAGTTGGCCTTGGGAGCCGGCATGAACTGTCGGGCGATTTCATAGCCGAGCACCTCACGGACCATACTCGGGTCGCGGAGTGCAGCAGAGAGCGTGAGCATTTTATAGCCTTGGTAATCAATATTCTCATCCACGTAGTTAAGGATGATTTCAAGGCTGTTGCGCTTGCTGCCGGGCTGAAAAGAACGCGTTTCCCGATAGCGAACCCCGACATCCTCAATCTTTTTGCCATTCAGGGTTACATCACCAAGCAATACCTGGTCACCATTATAACGGAGAGAGTCCAGGATATAGGCCCAATTGGACTGTTCAAAGGCCAGATCCACCTGTTGGATGGTACCGGTATCGTAGAAGTCTTTATTTTTTTGGGCTGAGGCAGAAAATACCGTGCTGAGGGAGAACAGCAGTATTATTAAAGGTGCGTACGCGTTTTTCATCAAGAGATTCTTTTAAATTTGGCGACGCAATATTAAGAAAACTTTGCGAGCGCAAACCAAAAAAACCTTATCCATTTACGGCTTCCACCCCCTTAATTTCTGGGATTTTACCTATTAGTGCCTGTTCTATTCCGGCACGAAGGGTCATAATGGACATACTGCAGTGTTCGCAGGCACCTTTCCATCTGATTTTAACTACTTGAGCATCGGTGATGTCCACCAATTCTACATCACCGCCGTCCACAGCGAGGTGGGGGCGCACATCGTCCAACACGGCATCAATGCGTTGCAGGAGGAGCTTTTTTTCTTCTGCGTTGACCATGGGCGGGTTAAAATTGACAGATAATAAACAGCGCAAGGACAAAGATACGACTCAACTTTGAATATTTACGACTTGAGTAGGCGCCATGGTCTCATTGCGGATGGCCACCTGTCGGATGGTATTGCGTGCAACCTCCATAAAGGCTTCAGAAGAGATTGAATCTTTACTCGACACAGCCGGTGTACCCTTATCACCGGCTTCGCGGATACCCTGGACGATAGGTATTTGCCCCAGCAGTACGGTTTGCGCCATTTTGGCCAATCGCTTACCACCTCCTTCCCCAAAAAGGAAGTATTTGTTTTCGGGTAATTCGGCAGGGGTAAACCACGACATATTCTCTACCACACCCAGGATGGGGACATTGACCGAGGGCAGGAGGAACATATTCATGGCCTTTACTGCATCAATCACTGCTACCTCCTGGGGAGTGGTCACCATCACAGCACCTGTGACAGGAGCTGTCTGCACCAAGCTCAGCTGGATATCTCCGGTTCCCGGGGGAAGATCCACCACCAGGTAGTCGAGTGGAGGCCAGATACAATCCTGAAAAAACTGTTTGACGATGGCTGAGAGACGGGGGCCACGCAGCACGACCGCCTGTTCAGGTTCTACGATAAAACCAATGGAAATGACATAGATTCCATGAGCTTCGAGCGGCGTCATCTTGGGTTGGCCGTACATTTCGCGAATTTTGGGTCGCTGCCCTTGTAGTCCGAGCATGGTTGGAATACTCGGACCATAAAGGTCGGCATCCATAAGGCCCACGCGGGCGCCGAGTTGGCTGAGCCCGAGGGCGAGGTTGACCGCCACGGTGGATTTGCCCACGCCCCCCTTGCCCGAGGCCACCGCGATGATATTTTGGATATGAGGTGTGGGGCTGGTACTTTGCTTAGACTGAGCTGTGCGCGAAACCAAGTGCACATTGACATTAGCTTCGGGATAAACTGCCTGAACCGCGCCGATGCAGGCGAAGTTGAGTTCTGATTTGTAATTGCCCTGCAGGGAAGGGAGCTCAAGGGTGAAATTAATATTTTGGCCATCTACTTCCAGGTCGCGCACCATACTCATGGTGATGATATCCTGTCCCGAATTTGGGTCGACAACCTTTGCCAATGCCCTGACAATCTGTGTTTTATCAAATATCATACTGATAATTTTAAAGCAAGCCTACTCAAAAGGCGGTGCATACTTATTTCATTTAGCAAAAACCAGGGTTAGGGGCTTAATGTTTTAACGCAAAAGAAATTCATGGAGAAAAAACTGATTGGAGATATCGCGTTGAAGGAAGCGGTCACGTTTTTGGCCATTTTGACCATTACGGTGGCGTTAGCCTGGATGGTGTGCGGGATTTTTTCGAGGTT
>CAYTNI010000067.1:4502-11248 GCA_964439115.1 uncultured Saprospiraceae bacterium | reverse complement strand
CATCAAAAATACCACCGCAATGGACGAAATTCTTCAACTTAAAATCACCCTGGCATATACAAAGCCGCCAATCTGGAGACGCATTCTTGTGGAAAGGAAGGCGACATTTCTGGAGCTTCACTACATTATTCAAAGTGCCATGGGATGGATGAATGCTCACCTCTTTGAATTCCAGTTTGGAGACTACCGGGTGGGAGAAGCAATTCATGAATTTGATGATTTTGGAATGGATGAGCTGTTGGAGGCATCTGAGACGACCTTAGACCAGATGATCACCGGTATTACCAGTAGATTTATCTACGAATACGACTTCGGAGATAGCTGGACGCATAAAATTGTCGTAGAAAAATACCTGCCTCGCGACAAGGCGGTTGCGTATCCCATTTGCACAGCCGGGAAGTTGAACTGTCCGCCGGAGGACTGCGGCGGCATCCCCGGATTTTATAACCTATTGGAAATAATAGCAGATAAAAAACATCCGGAAAGAAAAGAAATGCTGCAATGGCTTGGAGGGTCTTATGATCCTGCATATTTTGACAAAGACGCAGTAAATAAAATTTTGAAAAATCTTGGCCGGTAATTGGAACTTGGATGAATAAAGTGCCCTGTTGACCCAACTGACGGCAAGTTGGGGCAGTGTTTCTATTTCCTTTTGAAAGGGATTAGACATTACATTACCTCAATATTTTTATTCTTTCTCCTCGTGCGTCTCTATTAAAAACCACTCCGTTGCCACCCGAAATTCTTCCCGTGTAAGTTGCCTGAGCAGGATGGTTTGCCATTCCACACCGGGTTGAATCCACTCGTAAGCACCTTTTTTGCCTACGGCCACAGGCATCCGGAAGTCGGGCACATCCGCAGCCCAGCGGTAACTTAGACGGAGGTCAGAGCCAATGGGTTCTAAGCGGTACACCAGGGCCGGAAGAATAGGGTAGCGCAGGTATTGCTCAAAGAAGGCGTCGTAATTTTGTCCGGTAAACGCATTGACGTATTGGAAAAATGCCTCTGAGTCAATATTGGAGTGTGCATGTTGTTGGTAAAACCCCTTGAGCAGCTCAAACCAGCGGGCATCGTCGCGCAGCGTATGCCGAAGGGTGTGTAGTATCCAGGCGCCCTTGTAGTAATGGTCGCTGCCCGCCCAATCGTCAAAATTGACATCGGCAGGGCCAATCACAGGCTCGCGGTTGGCGATGAAGAATTTCTGGCTGAGCATGTACTTTTCGGCTTCCTCGTAATTATAATGGTACTCTACGTAAAGCGCTTCCATATAGGTGGTAAAGGCTTCATGAATCCACATCTCGGAGATGTCGTTGCAACTGATGCTGTTGCCAAAGTACTCGTGCCCGGTTTCATGCACGATGATGTAGTCCCAGTCCATATTTTTGGGGATGAGCCCGCCTAAGTAACCGCGCATGTATTTGTTGCCATAAGCGATGGCGCTCTGGTGCTCCATGCCGAGATAGGGGGTTTCGACCAGCGCGAAACCATCGCGCCAGAAGGGGTATTTGTCGAAGTAGTGCTCGAAGGAGGCCAGTACGCCGCGCACTTGCCTGAAGTGTTCTTTGGCCTTTTTTTCGTTGTAGGCCAGGACGTAGTAGTCGAGCGCCAGCTTTTCGCCGTCTTTTGCGGTATAGGTGTCCTTGATGTGTGCGAATTTTCCAATATTGACTGTGGCGTTGTAGTTGTTGATGGGGTAGGAGACAAACCAGTCATAGCGGGTAAAGGCGCCCTCTTTGACGGTTTGGCGCAGGTTGCCGTTGGCCACGCACATCAGGGAAGAAGGTACGGATACCCGAATGCTCATGCTATCGGGTTCGTCGCTTAGGTGGTCTTTGTTGGGCCACCAGAGGCTGGCGCCATCACCTTCGCAGGCCACACCAATCCAGGGGTTGCCAAGGCGGTCTTTGCTCCATACAAATCCGCCATCCCAGGGCGGTCTGACGGCCTCCTGCGGACGGCCATGGTAGTGTACACGAATGGTGCCTGTGCTGCCGCGGGTCATGACGGTGGGAAATTCTACAAACACCGCATCGTGTTCTCTTCTGAAGATTAAGCTTTTCCCCTGAAACTCGATTTTTTTAAGGTTCATGTTGCGGTACAGGTCAATCTGGAGGGTTTGGAAGTCCTCCTCGGTGCGGAAGACAATATCCACAAAGCCACTGATGCTTTTTTCGGAGGGATCCACCCGGATGTTCAGGTCGTAGTAAGTCACATCGTAGCAGGTTCGTTCCGGCCTGAGCATACCCCGCAGGGTGTCGGCCATGGTAAAGGTATAGGAATTGCTTTGGCCGACACAGCTTAGGTGGATGCCGGCCAGGAAAAAGCAAAAGAAGATTTTTCGCATGGTCAAATGAGTTGGGCTGCAAAAATAACTTTCGAACGGATAAAGCGTATTAGCCCGGGGCTATCATTGTGTAAACGCCGGTGTGTTGGCCGGAATTGCGCGGGGAGGGCTTTTCAGGAATAGGAGAGGGTATTCCATCATGTGCGTTGGGTTGGGGGGTAGTTGGCTTCCTTACTGGAGGTTTGTATCGTTGGATGCCGGTTGGTATGGAATTTCATTAAACAGATTTATTTTTTGCCGAAGGTTAAAGCTGTTATGAAACGGGATGAGCTTAAGGTGTTGCAGTCGGCCAATGATTACCCCTGCCGGCGTTCTAAATTTTTTGGAAAAGGCAAGGATTTTTTCTTTTGTCCAGGGAGCAGATTCAAGAATTTCCTGTAGTTCGTTTTCAGACAACAAAATTTTAGCGGCAAAGGCATTGGCTTCTTTTTCTTTCTCCTGGTCTATTTCTGTTCCGGCTACATTTTCCAGGAAAATATCTTTTTTCCCATGGAGAATGATGTGAGCTGCCTCGTGGAAAAAGGTAAACCAAAAATGGTCACAGGTTTTGAACCTGCCGGATAACTGAATGATAGGTTTTTGGTGAAACCAACGTGTTGCGCCGCTAATCGGAGCTCTGGGTAGGGGTTGAGTAAATACCAAAGCCACGCCGCATTCAGCACAGACTTGTTGCAGTTGTTGAGAAAAATTGTCAGGTAACAGAAAAGCCAGTTCCTTAATTGCTGCGAAGGCTTTTCTGAATTTCTTTTTATCAAACTCAGCTATTGCCATGCCTTCAGCTTGTATTTCACCCTTGCGCAGCCAGGTAGAAATGGCATGTGGACTTGAAGTATGTGCCAATGAAACTCTAAAGGCTACAGAAACCTCTTTATCCATGTAAATGCGTTGCCATTCATCAGGTGACGCCACACAAAAGAATTTCAACAAGCTGTCCACTAAAACATATTGTGCTTTTGTTTGGGGTAGCCAGCCAAGTTTTTGCATTTTCTTTATAGGAAAAGCACTCAGCCAATCTTTTCCTTGCTCAAGAACTTCCCGTTGGTGCAACATGTAAAGTTCTTTTCGGTAGTTTTTTTCCCTGTTTAGCCAGAAGCCTGCAGGAATACCCAATACTTTTTCCAGTTGAAAAGCAGTTGCTGTGGTAATTGGCTCTCTTCCTTTTATGATGTCATTGATTTTTTCTTTTGGCCTGCCCATTCTTTCAGCAAGCTCGGCCTGACTCATGCCAGTAAAATCTATATGCTCCTGTATGGTGTCACCAGGAGGAGATAGTAAAGATTTTGCTATTTTAAGAGATGCTGACATGTGATTGGGTTTTAATGGTAGTCCTCAATTTCGATTATCTGTATTTTGGTGACTTTTTCCCAGTGTAGTCCGCCATCATCTTTTTGGGGAATCGGATGTGGTTGGGCTCAAAAATTAAGCGGTAGTTCCCAGAAACCTCTACCGACAATTCACCTTTGCGCGTTCCGGTCAGTTCGTGACATTTTGTTGCCGGTAGGGTACTCATTATGGCTAAATTATCTGCAGCTGTCAATTCTTTAAGCCGTTGGTTCACTTTACGCGCAAGCTGCCCAAAAGATTTTACCATCTCTTTGGGGTCGGTCAGTTGCTTTTCAAGCTTACGGCTTTTAAAGCTTATTTCCACTGCAAATTTAAAAATTATTAATGAAAAAAGTTAACAAAAATAGTAAAAACTTGGCAGAAGTGGAAGAAAAAATATCTATTGTAGAAGATTTATAGGTAAAGCGGAGGAATAAGGTCGGAATAAAGTGGTGAATCAACGGTTCATGAACTCCGCCTATAGTTTATGAAAGCCCTGTTCGAGTCTAAAGTTGTGGAATTTGGGTACATTCTTCAGGGCTTAATCGGGTGCTCAGTAACAAAAACCCCCATTTATTTCGTAACATTGCATCCTTATAATAAAATGAATCTAATGCATCGTTTCTGCCGCATATTTGTACTGGCGGGGTTGTTCTTGCCTCTTGTTGCCGCCGCTCAGCTCAAGACACCGGATGAATTTCTGCCGCACCGCCTGGGGGAGCAATTCACGCTGCACCATACCCTGCTGGATTATTTTGAGCATGTAGCCGCCAACAGCCCACGGGTGAAGTGGGTTAAATATGGCGAAACGCCGCAAGGGCGCCCCATGATGGTAGCGGTCATCTCTACCCCGGAAAATCTGGCCAGGCTTGAGGAAATCCGCCTCAATCACCTGCGCCGAGCCGGAATATCCGAGGGGAAACCCGATCCCGCACTCGATCGCGTCATCGTGGGACTGGGCTTCACCGTGCACGGCAACGAAGCTGCCGGCTCGGAGAGTTCCATGGCGGTGGTTCACTTCCTGGCCGATCCCGCCAATGCGCAATCCGGAGCCTGGCTGAACAATACCATCGTGTTGCTTGACCCCGTTCAAAACCCGGATGGTTTTGCCCGTTACACCAACTGGTACCGCGATATCGCTCCCGTAACACCCGACCCGCGGCGCGAGGCACGCGAGCACCGCGAGCCATGGCCCGGTGGCCGCCCCAATCACTATTTGTTCGACCTCAATCGCGACTGGGCCTGGCAGACACAGCCCGAATCCCGGCACCGTGCAGCTTTTTACCACCAGTGGCTCCCTCATGTGTTTGCCGACATCCACGAACAAGGGTACAACGAACCCTATTACTTCGCTCCGGCCGCAAGGCCTTATCACGAGTACATCACAGACTGGCAGCGGGCGTTCCAGGTGCAAATCGGCCAAAATCACGCCCGATATTTCGATCAGGAAGGATGGCTGTACTTTACCAAGGAAAGGTTTGACTTGTTGTATCCAAGCTATGGCGATACCTATCCAACTTACCTCGGCAGCATTGGCATGACCTACGAGCAGGGGGGCATTGGCGCCGGAAGAGCCATTCTTATCGAAAACGGCGATACGCTGACGCTCTTCGACCGGGTGGCACACCACCAAACTGCCGCCATTTCCACAGTGGAGGTGGCATCCCGCCATGCCGGGGATTTGATCCGCAATTTTCAGGCATTTTATGAGCGCAGCCGCCAAAACCCACCGGGATCATACAAGGCGTATATTATCAAGGCAAATAATGTACCCGGAAAGCTGGATGCATTTACCCAACAGCTCCAACGCAATGGTATTCGCTTCGGCAAGGCCGGAAAAAGTGCTTCCCTGAAGGGCTTTGACTATTTAAACGGAACAGAAACCACCGTGCGTCTTGAGGCAAATGATCTTGTCATCAGCGCTTTTCAGCCGGCAGGTACCCTTGCTCAAATCCTCCTGGACCCCCAGCCCACACTCGAAGACTCTTTGACTTACGATATTACGGCATGGTCGCTCCTGTTTGCTCATGGCTTGGAGAGTTATGCAGTTAGAGAAAAGGTGGAACCACAGGAACCCTGGACTTCTACTTATGTGGCTCCGTCGCTCCCGTCTAAACCGTATGCGTATATCGTCAGATGGCAATCCATGAATGATGCCCGTTTTATGGCGGCGCTGGCCGGTGCGGGGATCCAGGCCCGCTTTGCCCGACAACCTTTTCGGACAGAGGGGCGCGATTATGCCGCGGGTACGCTCGTGATTACGCGGGCTGATAACCGTCTCTCCGGCGAATCTTTTGATGCTGTAGTGTCTGATTTGGCTCGAAAGCATCGGGTGGATATTGCCGGGGTGCGTGGTGGCATGGTAGAATCGGGTATGGATTTTGGCTCCTCGGAGTACCCTATGGCCATCCAGCCCCGGTTGGCCGTATTGTACGGAGAAGGAACCTATTCCAACGCTTACGGTCAGGTTTGGCATTTCATGGAACAAGACCTCGGGTATCCATTTGCCGCATTGCCGGCTCAGAATATCGCAAGTCTTGACTTGAGTGAATATGATGTCCTTATCCTTTGTGACGGCAATTACCGCTTAGACGAATCAGGCGCTCATCGCCTTGGAGACTGGGTGTCAAAGGGAGGGCGTATCATCGCCATTGGGAGTGCGCTCTCGGCTTTTGAGGATCGCAGCGGCTTTTCCCTGCCCCGGCGTGGTGGTGGCGACGCTAAGCCCAAGGGGGATTCAGGCCATGATGCTGCGACGGATAGCCGGCTTTTGCCTTATGGGAATCAGGACCGACGAGCCATCAGTGAGGAAATACCCGGCGCCGTTTTCAAAATTAAAATGGACACCACCCATCCACTTGCATTTGGATACGCCGAAGCATATCATTCTTTGAAAACAGGAGCACAGAGTTATCCGTGGCTGAAAACCGGATGGAACGTGGGGTATTTGGAATCGGCATTGAGTACTTACGGCTTTGTGGGAGAAAAAGCCTTTGAAAAAGCTAAGAATTCCGTGGTATTTGCCGTGGAAGACAAAGGCTACGGCAAAGTCATATATTTGGTTGACAACCCCTTGTTC
>CAYTNI010000067.1:0-4467 GCA_964439115.1 uncultured Saprospiraceae bacterium | reverse complement strand
CCCCTTGTTTAGGGGCTTTTGGGAAAATGGTAAGCTGCTAATCAGCAACGCCCTGTTTTTTACTGCGGATTAAGCGGTAATGGAGGCTCAGCGCGGCTTGTGATTGGGTTTTAGCGTTACCAACACTTTGTCAATGCGCTGTCCATCCTTATCTATCACTTCAATTTCGTAGTCGCCGAACCGGAATCGGTCACCTATGTCAGGAAGGGTATGATTGGTGTGAATCAGCAGCCCCGCTACGGTAGTAAATTTGGATTGAAGGTCTTCATCAATATAGATGCCGAAATACTTTTTGAATTCGATGAAGGCGTACTGACCATCTACCAGCCAACTATTTTCATCGCGCTGTATGATTTGGTACTCATCCTGGTCGGCCTCGGTCACATCTCCTACCAGCGCATCCACGACATCATCCATGGTCACGATGCCGAGGGTAGAGCCGTATTCATCCACTACGATTCCGTAGTGCATTTTTTCCTTTTTGAAAATTTCCAGGACTTTATAGGCGTAGGCGCTTTCGTTGAAAAATAAGGGGGGCCTTGCCAGTCGGCGGATGTTAAAATCTTCTTCCAGGTTTGGTGAAAACAGGTCTTTCAACAATACGATTCCGAGGATGTCGTCGAGGTTATGATTTTCGCAGACCGGGTATGCGGAGTGTTTTTCGTCGTGAATTTTCTGCCGGATGGTTTCCCAGGAGTCCGTGGTATCAAAAAACACGATTTCGCTGCGGTGGGTGAAGAGGGTATTCACCTTGCGGTCACCCAATTCGAATACTCTTTCCACAATATCGTGTTCGATATCCTGGATTTCCCCGCCTTCGGCACTTTCTTTAATGATGGATTTGATTTCCTCTTCGGAGATTTTAGTGTCGCTCATTTTCTTGATACCGAAGATGTCGAGGATAAGGTCATTGGTAGCGGTGAGCAGCCATACGAAGGGAGAAGTGAGGGTGGAGAGCCATTGCATGGGTCTTGCCAGGGTCATGGCAATAGGCTCCGGGAATTTCATGCCGAGTCGTTTGGGCAGAAGTTCGCCGAGTACGATAGAGAGGTAAGTGACGAACACCACGATGATACCCACGGCGAGGCTTTCGGCCCAGGGCTTCAGGAATTCGACTTTGAGCAGCACATCAGCGACGTCATTGGTCAGGTTTTCGCCGCTGTACACACCGAGGAGGATGCCGATAAGGGTAATTCCGATCTGGACGGTGGAGAGGAAGCGGGTTGGATTTTCGGAAAGTTCCAGGGCTGTTTTGGCGCCTCCCTGTCCTTTAGCTTTAGCTTTCTCGAGTTTAAATTTCCTGGAGGACACCAGCGACATTTCCGCCATGGAGAAGATGCCGTTGAGAAGGACTAATCCGATGATTATCAGTATTTCCATTTCAGGATGGATAATTTCAGTTTGAAGGGTATTGAGGTGTATTTACCATCAGAGCCATTTTTTTCTTTTAAAGATGGCTAATAGCACCAGGGCGAGAAAGAGCATGACTCCCCAGATGATGAAATAGCCGTTTTTCCAATGTAACTCTGGAATATTGTCAAAGTTCATTCCATAGATGCCGGCAATGAAGGTCAGGGGAATGAATATCGTCGAGATGATGGTGAGCACCTGCATGACGTTGTTCATTCGGATGCTGAGTTGCGACAGGTACAATTCGAAGAGCCCGTTGAGGATATCGCGCCAATTCTCCAGGACATCAATGATTTGGATGGTATGATCGTAGATGTCGCGCACAAAAATGCGGGTATTGTCTTGTACGAGCGTATTGTCGGATCGGGCAAAAGCACTTATGGCTTCGCGTAGGGGAAGGATGGATTTGCGCAGGGAAATTACCTGGAGTTTGAGTTTGTGAATTTGGCTTTTGTCCATGGCTCCCGGATTGTCCAGTACTTCCCGTTCCTGAAGTTCAATCCACTCTTCCAGTTTATCGAGTACAATGTAATAGTGATCCACCACCACATCCATCAGGGAATAGACGAGGTAGTCCACGCCGCGTTTCCGCATTCGGCTGTTGGTGTGGAGGAGGCGGTTTCGCACACTTTGGAAGGTGTCGTCCGGTTTTTCCTGGAAGGAGAGCACAAATCCTGGACCGGCGTAGATAGCGATTTGCTCAGTGAGGATTTCCTGGGAGGATTCATCGAAGGAAAGCGCCTGCAGGGTTACGAAGAAAGCATTTTCGTAATCTTCAAACTTAGGTCTTTGCTGAATGTCGAGTACATCTTCGAGTGCGAGGGGGTGTACATTGAATTGTGTGCCGAGCTGTTCAATCAGCGGAATGTGATGCAATCCCCGGATGTCGTACCATGAGATTAGACCCTCGGGCTCGGTTTCCGGATCAGGGATAGTCTCCTGGGCTTTTTTTTCCAGTGAAGTTTGTTCGTTATACTGAACAAGGATGACCTCGGGGACTTCCGCATGGCGGTGGCCCGTAAAAACAAGCGTTCCTGGCGGCAACCCGTGCTTGCGCGGTCGTTCCTTTTTTTTTCTGGACAATACGGTATGTTTACTTTCCTGCCTTAAGCATCCACCTTGGCATATTTGGCATTGGCTTCTATGAAGGCGCGGCGTGGCGGTACTTCATCGCCCATCAGCATGGAAAATACGCGGTCAGCTTCCCGTGCATCCTCGATAGAGACCAGGCGCAGGAATCTCCGCGTGGGGTCCATGGTGGTTTCCCAAAGCTGTTCGGCATTCATTTCTCCGAGGCCCTTGTAGCGCTGTACTTTTACCGAGTCGGGGTTGCCGCCGCGGGCAAACTCTTCGGTAGCTTGTTTGCGCTCGGTTTCATTCCAGCAGTAGCGCTGCTGGCTTTTAGGCCCTTTGACCAGGTACAGAGGGGGAGAGGCGATATAGACATAACCTTGTTTGACGAGGTCGTGCATGTATCGGAAGAAGAAGGTGAGGATGAGGGTGGTAATGTGGCTTCCATCCACATCGGCATCGCACATGATGACAATTTTGTGGTAGCGCAGTTTTTCGAGGTTCAGGCGCCGTTCGCCGTCTTCTCCTTCTGTGATGCTGACACCCAGGGCGATGAAGATGTTTTTGATTTCCTCGTTTTCGTAAATTTTGTGTTCGAGGGCTTTTTCCACGTTCAGGATTTTGCCCCGAAGGGGTAGGATGGCCTGGAATACGCGGTCGCGGCCTTGCTTGGCGGTACCGCCGGCGGAGTCGCCCTCTACGAGGAACAGTTCGGACTCGGCCGGGTCGCGGGAGGAACAATCGGCTAGTTTGCCGGGAAGGCCGCTTCCGGAGAGTACGTTTTTGCGCTGTACCATTTCGCGTGCTTTGCGGGCCGCTTCGCGGGCGGTAGCAGCCAGCACCACTTTTTCCACAATGCGGCGAGCCTCTTTGGGGTTTTCCTCCAAAAAGTGCCCCAGCGCTTCACCCACTACACGGGATACGATACCTGTAACTTCGGCATTGCCCAGCTCGCCTTTGGTTTGCCCTTTGAATTGTGGTTCAGGTACTTTGACCGATACAATGGCGGATAGGCCTTCTCTGAAGTCTTCGGCGGAAGGCTTGACTTTGAGTTTCTTGAAAAGATCCAGTTCTTCGCCATATTGCCGCAGCAATCTGGTGACAGCCATGCGGAATCCGTTGACGTGCGTGCCTCCTTCGCGAGTGTTGATATTGTTGACGAAGGAATACACGTTTTCTGAGTAGGAGTTGTTGTATTGGAAAGCCACTTCTACCATTACATCGTCGGCGCTGGAGGATACGTAAATGGCTTTTTCCGTAAGGCGATGCCTGGTGGCGTCGATGTAATCCAGGAACTCTACCAACCCTCCTTCGGAATGGAATTCTTCGCTTCGGGGATTTCCCTCTGCATCTTTTTCCCGTTCATCGGTGAGGATAATGCGAAGGCCTTTGTTGAGGAAGGCCATTTCCCGCATTCTATTGGCGAGGATTTCGTATTTGTACTCTATGGTTTCGAAGATGGTGTCATCCGGGTGAAAGGTAATGGTAGTTCCTGTTTTAGAGGAATCGCCAATAACCCGCACTTCAGATTGTGGGATGCCGCGGCTGTACTCCTGTTCAAACACCTTGCCTTCGCGATGGATTTCAGCACGAAGGTAATCTGAAAGAGCATTTACGCAGGAGACCCCTACGCCATGCAAGCCACCGGATACTTTATAGGTGTTTTTATCAAATTTACCCCCGGCATGCAGCACTGTCAATACCACTTCGAGTGCCGATTTTTGGAGTTTTTCGTGCATGCCGGTAGGAATGCCCCTGCCGTTGTCGCGCACGGTGATAGCATTGTTGGCGTGAATGGTAATTTCAATCAGGTTGCAATACCCGGCCAGATGTTCATCTATAGAGTTGTCAACAACCTCCCAAACCAAGTGGTGAAGCCCTTTGGCATCGGTACTTCCGATGTACATCCCCGGCCGTTTGCGCACAGCCTCGAGGCCCTCTAATGCCTGAATATTACTGGCGTCGTAATCGCCACCGCCGGCGATT
>CAYTNI010000066.1:4313-11333 GCA_964439115.1 uncultured Saprospiraceae bacterium | reverse complement strand
GGTCGTCCTCCCACTTTGCTTTGCCCTCCTTGACCTGCCGTTCCAGCTCCTGATAGGCTTTGACCAATTCTCTGTCGGTGAAGGCAATGGCTTTTCCGGCAATATCCATGGCTGTCGGCGCAGTATTCTTGTCTAACGCACCGAGACGCCTCAAATGCCCCAGCCCTTCTACAATATACTGAGTGATATACCAACTCTCGCGACCACCCGCAAACCAGGGGAAGCCGCCGCCGGGTTGCTGCATTTGCGCCAGTTGTTCAATGGCCTTTTTTTGAGATTGCGCCATCTGCTGTAAATCGAACAGTAAGGCGATATTCCGGCGCTGCTCGGTTTCGGATTGAGCCGACAATACCCAGGGGGTTTCCTCCAGGAGGGCGTTCTTCAGTTCCTGGTTTTTGAACAGATTGCTCTTCATGGCATCGGTACCTTTCCAGGTTTCAAACACCTTTTGGATGCGGGGCTGGCTGTTGGCTACCGAAGCGGCCAGGGCATTGGCGTAAAAGCGGTTCAGAATTTGTTCGGCACACTCGTGGGGGTATTCCATGAGGTAGGGGAGGGCCTGCACGGCGTACCAGGCAGGGTTGGAGGTGAATTCCAACGTGAAATTGTGGTGTTGCAGCGTGGGCGATTGCACTTCTCGCATCCGCTTGAAATCGAAATTTGAGGATTTCCCTCCGCGCACCGACATGGGCATGGTTTCGGTTACCAGCATGCGATTGCTAAGCACCGGGATGGTATTTTCCTCGGCATCGCTGAAGTTGCCGGCCATGACCGTCACCCGATGGGTAAGTACCATAACCTTGCCCGTAGGTATGCGGAGATTCCACGACAGAGGAGCCGACTGACCCGCCGCGGTGTAAAAGGGTATTTCAGGCATTGAATTACCCAAGAGCGCATCCACCGGTTGCATGGTGAGCGCATCAAATAGTTCCAGGCGGGCCGTGCCCGAAAGGTCCTCGCTGTGGAGACTGCTCACCTTGGCGCTGAAAGTGAGGGCATCCCCCTCTCGTACAAATCGGGGCGCGTTGGGCAGCACCATCAGCGTTTTCTGGGTTACTACCTCGCGTTGCAGATTGGCCATTTGCAGGTCGGAAGTATGGGCAAATCCCAGAAATTTCCAGCGAGTGAGCGCTTCATTCATGGTGAAGCGAAGCGTGATGTGCCCCGCACTGTCGGTGGCAAGCTGCGGAAAGAAGAAAACGGTTTCTTTCAGATTGGTGCGGGGTGCGGGTGGAAGGGGCGCAGTGTCATTTTTGTCAATGTCGGTAATTCTCTGTATCGTGTCCTGTGTGTTGAGGTCGGGTGCCGCTTCTGCCATGCGCGGCGGTGCGGCGGCCATCATAGCCACACCTTCCCCGTCTTCGCGGGCAGCCATCTTTGCCATGGACGGGAGGTTCCTTCGTTTTCCAAATCCTACAAAATAGGATGGAAATGCAGATACCAGCTCGCGGTAAATCCGCACCTTGCCTGATTTGGGCATTTTATTCCAGTTATTTTGCAGCATGATGCCGGTATTCGACGCAAAAAGACCCGGCTGAAGCTGAAGATAACTCTGTTGATAGACTGGGAAATTGGGTTTACCCCAGCCATGAGGTGTAAAGGCATCCAAAGAGGCATCGTACATGGCGGCCACCATTTCCGCAGCCACCAGGTCGCCTGCAGCATCTTTCAGGGTGATGCGCCATTCCTCTTCCTGGCCGGGCAACAGTTTGTCGCGGAATGTACTGTAAGTGATCTGCAGGTCTTTGTTTTGCCAGGGCACCCGAATAAAGTGCTGTTTTACAAAAAAACGGTTAAAGCGCACCGCTGTAGAATGTATTACAAAACCGCCGCGGTCCCTTTCCGTGATGGGGCGCTCCCAGGTGTTCCAGTTGCCGGTTTTTTGCCATCGCGGCTGTCCGAGTGGACGAAAATCCTGGTCGCTTTCCAATAGCACATAAGTTGTACCATCCGTTGCAGCCATGGATAACTTCAGGGTATCTCCGGGTTGGTATTCCAGCTTTAATGGGGCTGTCCAGAATATTTGATTTGGACCAACTGCACCGGTATTTCCGTCATACACTTCAAACCAGTGCCGGGAGGTAATGATGGCACCCGATGCCTCTTTGCAACTAATTGTCAGGAGGTAAGTACCCACGGGAAGCGCCTGGAAGGATGCATCATAGAACTCCGATAGTCCGGTATCGAAGGTATCGGTGCGGACAAGCGCCTCCACGGGCCAATTTTCGCGTCGATTTTCGTATTTCCAGGGCAAATGGGGAAATTTCTGAAGGAACATGTCCTGACCTAAGACCGGTAAATCCGGTACGCTCCACAGTCGGGTCACCATGGTGCGCTCCGGAGCTTTTAGCCGCTCGAGGGTGATGATGCCATTTGCCGGTATGGGTTGACCGTCGAGGTTTTGAGTCTGGATGCGCACCCGGGGCGGGGCACTTCGATCTACCTCTTCGGGGATATCAAGTGAAAGGAGCAGAGACTGTTTGGAAAGCTGAATGGATTTTTTGCCCGAGCGGGTTTCTCCATTGAGGTCAGTAACATCTGCAAATACGGTGAATTTGAATGCGGGGATTTGATTTCTGCTCTTGACGGGGTCGTCGGCAGCTACAAAACTAACCGAAAATTCGCCCTGGGCATTCGTGGTGGCTGTACCTGCGCCAATCTCCATTTCCCAGGAGGAATTTACGGGGTCGTACCACCACCAGCGCCAGGGGAAGTACATTTGGCGCACCACCCGGTATTTCACCTCAGCGCCATCCACGGGGCTTCCGGCGTAAGTCGTGGCTTTCCCTTTCATCACTACGGAATCCCCCAGCGCGGCTTTCTGGTCGAGTGGCAACATCACCACCTCGAAGCGCGGCCGCTTGTACGCCTCCACGCTGAACGCATGTGAGGACGAGCCATTGGAGGAGGTGAGGGTCATCTGGCCTCTAAGTCCGGTCTCCGGAGCCTGGAAGGAGCCGTGAATGGAGCCGTAGGCATTGCTCCGAAATTCGCGTCGTGCAGTTTCCTGGTAGTTGGCATCCCGGAAGGTAATCGTCACCTTCTCGTTCGGCAGAATCCTCGGGATACCCTTTTCATTTTTTTCGAGCAACAAAGCCTTGAAGTAGATGGTTTGTCCCGGACGGTAAATAGAACGATCCAGGAAAAATTGTGTGAATCTCTCCGGATCCCTGTTCCGGAAGTAGCGGTACGCCGATAAATTGGATTGTGAAGACAGGCGGTCGTCGCCTAATGAAAACAATACTTCAAAACTATTGCGCTCTCCCGCATTGGTATCCTTCAGATAGCCGTTTTCGTCGCTGATAGCCTCCCCCCGCTTGCGGTAGGTGGTCTTCTCCTCTCGGTCCCAACGGTAAGTGACTTCATAAAACTCAGCCTTAACATCCTTAACAGGCGCACCGGTGAAGCGATCGGTAAGGAAAAACTCCATTACCCCATCCGGAGTACTGCGGTGCATCCAGGCTAATTGGGATACTTGAAAAATAGCAAATCCTGCAGTATGGCCTTCGGTTTTGAAGCGCGGATTATCGGCCATTATCAAGGCATATAAACCCGGTTTCAGAGGGTCCAATGCGATTTCTGTGCTGTGCGGGCGATAGTCGCCGGGATCCTGGAGTGACACGCGGGTTTCCTGGACAGGCTTCATGGACTGCAACCATTTGAGGCTGGTTTCAGCGTTTTGGTTGTTCAAACGTCGCATTTCCTCCCAGGGGATACGAACCACTTTTACGTAGGCGGATTGTACATTTCGGTAGGACAGCGCCACGAGAACAGGTTTACCGGGAATGGCGACTTCTTCCGTTTCCAGGCGCAGGTCTTTTGTCAGGATTTGATACCTGAGCAAAGCGCATTTGTCTGCTCCGGGTGTGCCAGGATGAAGGGTAATGGCCTCATTGCAAAGCTGGAGTGCGGTTTTCAATGCCCACTTTTTTGCTTCTTCCTCCAGAGCCTCATCCTGGGTTTTTTCTTCAGGTGAGGGGTAAGGGAGTGGGGCCGACCAGCCCTGTCCAAATTCAACATACCATTCGGCGAGGGCGTGGCGGTAGTCGGCTGTGATGGCATTATCCGGCCATTGTTGTATGTTGTGTTCAAGGGCGGCTTTGTAGCGTGTGGATTTATCGGGGAGGGTGGAGTGTGCTTCCGCGAATTGTAGCCTTTTTAAATCTGCATCGAGAAAAGCACCCAGGTGATTTGATGGTTGTCGGAGGCGAAGAAGTTGCTGAAAGATCAGCACAGCGCGGTGGTGGAAAGCTGTGGTGTCGCGGGTAGTGAATTCAAAACGGGCAAATGCTTCGGCTGGGGCAAACGCCTCGGGTTGATCCAACTGAAATCGGTAGGACGGCCGGGTAAGATAAGCGCGGTCATTGGAAAACCGATCAACAGCGCGGTGTGCCAGAAAATCGTACAGGGTGGGTCGCAAATCATCGCTGAGTACCGCTTCGGTAGTGATGAGGTCAAAACGCTGAATGGCTATCTTTTCGAGGCCATCGTACTGTAAGGATTTAAGGTACAGCCTGCTACTTTCCGCTTCGAGCTGGGCGATGCTCCAGGTTTGAAGATCATCGGGTTTAAAATCGGCAATGGTGGTGCGCTGTTGAATCTGATAACGGAAGTTATCCAGATAAGAAAAGTACTGTTCACCGAGGAAGGACTGGGCGATGGCATTGGCGGGGAAAGACAGGGATGGCAGGGTGTTTTGGAGTTGCAGGATTGCCTTTGCCTGTCCGTCTTCTTCCAGCGTTTGAATCATGCCGGTCTGGTAAATCAGACATTTGACAATCTGGTCTGGTAAATTTTCCCGGCTGACTTCAGAAAAAAGCAGATTGACTCTTTCCAGAGCGCTTTGATAGAGGCCCTCTTCTTGGAGGGAGTCAATGGTTTTCCATTCCGATTTGTACGGATTTCCATTGGTGATTTCCATAGGCTTGGGTTGTCCGAATGAGAATAGTACCAGACTGCAATGTAAGCCGATCAGCCAACATATTTTAAGCATGGGTGCGCTTTGCATGGTGAAGGATTTTAAAAAGACCATCAGGGATTTTGAAACGAGTGGGGGAGTCTGTCGAAAACGTAACGACAGTCCATTGGATAATAACCGCATTTCTTAACAGGTTATTATATCCGGCAATATATCATTTTTGATTCAGAAAAGCATACAGGAATTGCCGGCGATGGCCACGATGCGATCGCCTTCCGCGGGGCTGATCTTGAACAGGCCGGTCAGGCTACCGAATGCCGGCAGTACGATGCACCCTGGCTGGATCCAAAAGCATGGGAGTGTTTCGCGCATGCGCCCTTCCCCTCTAAGCGTCACTCCGGGATGTAGATGCCCGCAGATTTGAACGGCACCTTCCGCATCCGGTCTTTCAGGCTCGTGGCAAAAAAGAAAAGGAGGGCGCCGCCACCTTCCCTCCCGCAGAAGCAGCATTGGTGGACTGGAACTTTTCAAAAAATGCCGGTCGTGGTTACCCGGTACTAGTTGAAAAGCGATATCCGGCCAGTTGTGGAGAAACCGGGAAAAGATATCCCATTCCTTGTTGGCGGCGCTGTGATAAAGGTCGCCGAGCATAATCACCTCCTTCGGTCGGTGTTGAGCGATCAGCTGGTGGAGTCGTTCGATGTCGGTGTCCAACGCAGCAGAAGGCAATCCGATGCCATGCTTTCGGAAATGGCCGGATTTCCCGATGTGTAAGTCTGCCAGCAATAAGACGGAAGTCTCACGCCAGAATAATGCTTTTTCCGGAAGGAATAACAAATGCTGTCCTGCAACCATCAATTCCATGTCAGTTGGAACAGCCTGCATGCGTAATTGTTGGCAGGCAACCATAACGGCGCTCTCTTGTTTATCACCCATGCCACTGCTGGAATCTACCGCCAAGGGAATTTTCTGTCCGCCTGCGGGAGTCTATATTGACCCCTGGTATCCGGTGGACAAAGCGCTCATCACCCACGGGCACAGCGACCATGCGCGCCGGGGCAATGGGCAATACGTGTGTACTCATGGCGCCCTGCCCGTGATGCGTTACCGATTGGGGGATATCCAGGCGCAAGGTATCGCCTACGGCGAAGAGCTCCGCGTAAACGGGGTTCGTTTCAGTTTTCACCCTGCGGGGCATGTGCCGGGCTCCGCACAAATAAGGGTGGAATACAAGGGAGAAATATGGGTGGCCTCCGGAGATTACAAAACGGAAGCCGACGGTTTCAGTGAGGAATTTGTGCCGCTGCGTTGCCATCATTTTATTACGGAAAGTACATTTGGCCTTCCCGTATATCGCTGGGCACCACAATCCAAAGTGGTGGAAGATATTCATCAATGGTGGTTGCTCAATCGCTCTCAGGGGAAAACCAGCATACTCATCGCCTACGCCCTCGGCAAGGCGCAGCGTATCCTCGCTCAGCTTGATCCGGCTATCGGGCCGATATTTGTACATGGTGCTGTGGCGGCGGTCAACGAGGTGTTGGAAGCACAGGGCTATCGCCTGCCGCACGCCCCTCGGGTGGACTATGGGATGGATAAAAAAATATGGTCTGGTGGGCTCATCATCGCTCCGCCTTCGGCTCTTAATACACCATGGATGAACCGCTTTAAGCCTTTTTCCTTAGGCATCGCTTCCGGATGGATGGCGCTCCGGGGTGCCCGCCGGCGCAGGGCGGCCGACCGTGGTTTCGTGCTGAGTGACCATGCCGACTGGGAAGGACTCAATGCGGCGGTGGAAGCAACGGGGGCATCCAATGTGCATGTAACCCACGGATATACCGATATTTTTGCTCAATGGCTCAGGGAGCGCGGTCTTCAGGCATCTACCCTGGAAACCCGGTTTACCGGAGAATCCTTAGATCAGTTGGATGCTTCCGACAGCGCAGCGGAAAATATGCAGGAGGAAGCGCCATGAAACTGTTCTCGGACATGATACAGCGCTTGGACCAGTCCAATAAAACCAATGAGAAACTGGCCGCCCTGGTGGAGTATTTCCGGGAGGCGCCAGCTCAGGATAAAACCTGGGCCATTGCTCTATTCTC
>CAYTNI010000066.1:0-4213 GCA_964439115.1 uncultured Saprospiraceae bacterium | reverse complement strand
AACGTGGTGCTTCATCGCCTTTCCGGCAAATGGTCACCTGACGAAATTACCTTCGAGCAGCTAGTGCTGGAGCAAAATGCCCATGATGACCATTCCAAACCCTATCCCTTCTGTCTGGCATATCCGCTGGAGACGGCACCTGAAGCGCTCGGCGATTTTTCTGAGTGGATGGCTGAATTCAAATGGGATGGCATTCGCGGTCAACTCATCCGCAGGGCAGGGGAGCTTTTCGTTTGGAGCCGAGGTGAGGAATTGGTCACACCTAAATATCCCGAATACGAGCCCTTGCGCCATTCACTTCCTGACGGGGTGGTGCTGGATGGCGAAATCTTAGCCTGGAGTGAAGAACGCCCCTTGTCATTCGGAGCGCTTCAAACCAGAATCGGCAGGAAAACAGTTACCAAAAAACTCCTCAACGATACGCCGGTCATTTTTATGGCCTACGACCTTTTGGAATATGAAGGGGAGGATATCCGAACGAAACCACTTGCCGAGCGGCGCGCCCTGTTGGCGAAATTGATAGAACAAGCCGGCGCCTCCTCCCTTCGATTATCCCCCTTGGTGGACTGCGGCAGTTGGGCGGAGTGTTCCGCCATACAAGCAGGAGCCGGCCGGCACGGAGCGGAAGGTCTCATGCTGAAAAGGAAGGATTCCGGGTATAAGACCGGCCGAAAACGAGGAGATTGGTGGAAGTGGAAATTAGAGCCTCTGACCGTGGATGCCATCATGATTTATGCCCAGCAGGGACATGGCCGCCGTGCCAACTTATTCACCGATTTCACCTTCGCGGTATGGCATGGTGATACCCTTACCCCCTTCACCAAGTCTTATTCAGGGCTCACCGATGCTGAATTCCGGGAGGTGGATGCCTGGATTCGCCGGCATACCGTGGAGCGGTTCGGTCCTGTACGTTCTGTCAAGCCGGAATTGGTCTTTGAAATTGCTTTCGAAGGCATTCAAAAGAGCAACCGCCACAAGTCGGGGATTGCTCTGCGCTTTCCCCGCATCAGCCGGTGGCGAAAAGACAAGACAGCGGCTGATGCTAATCATTTGGACGACTTATTGCGGTTGCTTTAACCATCAGGAACCATGGACGCCCGAAAAAGAATACCAACTTCGCCGCCTGCATGGCAACCCGCACAATACTGGTTTGAATCCAGAGGTTGGACAGTATTCGGTTTTCAGCGGCAGGCGTGGGAGGCTTATCTATTAGGGCAATCCGGGTTGATCAATGCGCCTACGGGCTGCGGAAAAACGTACGCAGGTTTTTTTGGCCCTGCTTTGAGTGCACTCCATGAAGCCGCCAGGCAAAAGCCCGGGCTGCGTCTGCTTTGGATTACGCCGCTGCGTGCCTTAGCCAATGAAATTCGACAAAGTTGTTCGATTGCGGCAGAGGCGATGGGCCTGAACTGGACGGTTGCAGTGCGGAGCGGAGATACTTCTGCTGCAGAACGCGCTCGTCAAAAACAGCAACTGCCGGAGATGCTCATCACTACACCGGAAAGTCTTCACATACTTTTGTCATCCAAGGGTTATTCCGAAAAATTCGCGCAATTAGACGGGGTTGTTTGCGATGAATGGCACGAGCTTGTCGGCTCCAAGCGCGGCGTCATGATGGAATTGGCCTTGTCGCGGTTGAGGGCCTTGCGTCCTGAATTGCGCATTTGGGGTATATCGGCTACCATCGGCAATCTGGATGAAGCCATGGAGTCTCTTTTGGGCGCTGGGAACCATGGTACCTTGATTCGAGCCAATATGAACAAGGTCTATGAGGTTCAAACGATTTTTCCGGATGAAGTGGAGCGGTTCCCCTGGCGCGGTCATTTGGGCATTCAATTGGTGAACAAGGTTTTGCCGATTATTCAATCCGGCACCTCTACATTGCTCTTCACCAATACCCGGGCGCAGTGTGAAATCTGGTATCGGCAGTTGCTGGAGGAGGATCCCGGGCTCGCCGGACTAATTGCCATGCACCATGGCTCGCTGAGTCGGGAAATCCGCGATTGGGTGGAGGAGCACTTGCACTTGGGAAAGCTCAAGGCAGTAGTTTGTACCTCTAGTCTGGACCTCGGGGTTGATTTCCGTCCGGTGGAGACGATTATCCAGATTGGGGGCCCTAAAGGAGTGGCCCGTTTCATGCAACGTGCTGGAAGGTCGGGGCACATGCCGGGAGCGGTAAGCCGGATTTATTTTTTGCCAACCCATGCGCTGGAAATCGTCGAAGGTGCTGCGCTGCGTAGAGCCATCCAGGCAGGAAGTGTAGAAGCGAGATTGCCTTATCTCAATTCCTTTGACGTATTGTTGCAGTACCTGGTAACACTTGCCTCAGGAGAGGGGTTTCAACCGGAGCAAATGTGGGAAGAGGTAAGGGGTACTTTTGCGTATGCTTATATAGAGCCGGCGGAATGGGAGTGGTGCCTTTCATTTATCCGAACGGGTGGGCAATCGCTGAGCGCGTATGACGAGTATAAAAAGATTGCCGTTGATGAGCGTGGATTGTGGCGTGTGGCACATCCCGGCATAGCCCGTCGCCACAGGCTCGGCATTGGAGCCATTGTCAGCGATGCCGTGTTGCATGTGGAGTACGAAGGCGGAAAATACCTCGGAACGGTGGAGGAGCAATTTATTTCACAGCTCAAGCCCGGCGAGGTATTCTGGTTTGCAGGAAAAAACCTGGAGTTTATTCGGATGGTGGGCATGACTGTGCAAGTTCGGCGATCGAAGGAAAAAAATGGCAAGATACCCGCCTGGGCGGGAGGCCGGATGCCGCTTTCCTCTCAATTAGCCGCTGAAATCCGCGAGTTGATTGGGCAGGCGGCATCAGGAGAAATCAATACCCCCGAAATGGAGTGTATGATGCCCTTATTGGAGCTTCAGCAGCGTCGGTCGAGGCTTCCCGGGCAGGATGAACTATTAATGGAGTATTTTAACGACAAGGAGGGCTGGCATCTGTTGTGCTATCCTTTTGAGGGAAGGGCGGTGCACGAAGGTCTAAGTGCCTTGATGGCATGGCGGCTTTCGCGCATTCAGCCGATTACTTTCAGTATTGCAGTTAACGATTACGGTTTTGAATTGCTCAGCGACATGCCAATTCCTGTGGAAGAGGCGCTGCGGGGCGGTTTATTCTCTACCGAAAACCTAAGTGCGGATATACAGGCGGGTTTAAATGGCGTGGAGATGGCGCGCCGCCGGTTTCGGGATATCGCCGGCATTGCTGGACTGGTGTTCAAGGGTTTTCCGGGCCGGCAAAAGAAGGATCGGCATCTACAGGCCGGCTCGCAGTTGTTTTTCAGCACCTTCATGGATTACGAACCTGGTAATTTACTGTTGCGGCAGGCATTTGATGAGGTATTGGCCTTTCAATTGGAAGAAGACCGCCTGCGGCAGGCATTACATCGAATAGCAGGCAGCGAGGTATTTTTAGAAAAACCCACCAAAGCCACGCCTTTTGCTTTTCCCATCATTGTGGACCGATTGCGGGAACGACTCAGTTCGGAAAAACTGGAGGACCGAATTGCCCGGATGAAGTTGAGTTTGGAGAAGGATTGAGGCTTCTGGCTTGCTCACCATGCATTTACCTGATAGTGGGTAGTAGGTGAACTTGGGCTAAATTATCATACAAACAATGCCTGGTACAGTTCTTCAATCCGGCCGATGGACTGGATGCGGATGTGGAAGCGGCCTGGGTCGAGGCCCTTGAGGTTGTACTTGGAGATAAAAATTTCCTTAAATCCGAGGCGGTCAGCCTCGGTGATGCGCTGTTCGATTCGCGTAACGGCTCTGATTTCTCCGGAGAGGCCGACCTCACCGGCAAAGCAGATGTGACTGGGCACGGTGACGTCTTCCAGAGAGGAAATGAGCGCGCTGACGATAGCAAGGTCAATTGCAGGGTCATCCACGCGAAGGCCGCCGGCAATGTTCAGAAACACATCGTTCTGGCCGAACATAAAGCCACACCGCTTTTCCAGTACGGCGAGCAGCATACTCAGCCTTCGGAGGTCAAATCCGGTGGCGGACCGCTGTGGGGTACCGTAAACAGCGCGGCTCACCAATGCCTGAGTTTCTATCAGCATGGGGCGCATGCCCTCCATGGTGGCGCCAATAGAGCTTCCGCTAAGGTCTTCGTCTTTTTGCGACAGCAGTAGTTCGGAAGGATTGGAAACTTCCCGGAGGCCATTACTTTGCATTTCGTAAATGCCAAGTTCATCGGTAG
>CAYTNI010000065.1:0-11528 GCA_964439115.1 uncultured Saprospiraceae bacterium | reverse complement strand
ATAATGGTTATCGCCAACAGTTGCTGTAAGCCAGTTGGACTGGCCAAGAGCCATACCGATGCCGAGGTTCAAAAAAGCCAAAGGAAAAACCAGGAATTTCATGTTCTATGGAATTTGTCCGTTACAAAGGTACGAACTAGAATTTAAAGGTAGGAGCCGTCAAAAGATAGCGGCAGGAGCGCCTTGGCATGTGCCACCCTGAAAATCTGTCCCTCCTCGCCCTGCATCAACACGGCGATGGGCTGTCCGTAACGGTCTTCTGTTTCGCTGAGCGACTGTCGGCAGGCTCCGCATGGCGCTGCGGGACGCACCACCGGTTTTCCACTGCTTTTAACCCGAACGGCGATAGCCACAGGAGCAATTCCCGGGTATCGGGCGGCAGCAGCGGCAAGGGCTACCCGTTCTGCACAAAGACACATGGGATATGCTGCATTTTCCTGATTGGTACCAGTCTCAATAGCTCCGTTTTCCAATAGCAAGGCAGCGCCGACTTTAAACCCGGAATAGGGCGCGTAGGCATGCTGCAAGGCAAGCATGGCCATTTCCGGCAGCGCGCGTTCCGCTTCCGGAAGTTCTTCGGTCGTGTTGAACACTGCTACCGTGGTGGTTAGGATAATTTCATTCATCAGCTTCGCCCTCCTTGCCGTATATTGGCGCGAAATTACGAAAAAAAGGATAACCATGAGCAATGTTCTCATTATCGGCGCCGGCCGCTCCTCCAATGCCCTCATAAAATATATGCTGGATACCGCGGCAGAACTCCACTGGTCTGTGACCGTAGCCGATGCCGACCTGGCACTTGCCCAAACCAAAATCGGCGCTCACCCCAACGGAAAAGCAGTATCACTCGATGCGATGAACCCCGATGAAAGAAGTGCCCTGGTGCAACAGGCAGATATCGTCATTTCCCTGCTACCTCCGCATTTACATGCCGAAGTGGCTCAGGACTGCCTGCGCTACCGCAAACACCTGATCACCGCCTCCTACGTGGCTAAAGAAATCAATGCTTTGCACGAAGAAGCACAACGACTCGGCTTGCTCTTCATGGGCGAAATGGGCCTTGATCCGGGCATTGACCACATGTCTGCCATGCGCAGCATCCATTGGATCCAACAGCAGGGTGGCACCCTGGAGGCTTTCAGATCATACACCGGCGGACTAATCGCCCCGGAGAGCGACACCAATCCCTGGCACTACAAATTCAGCTGGAATCCCCGAAATGTGGTCCTGGCTGGACAGGGAACCGCACAATACATAGAGGATCAACATCTTAGATTCATTCCATACAACCGATTGTTTAAATCATTTCACACCATACAAGTACCCGGGATGGGCCCCTTTGAAGCCTATGCCAACCGCGATTCATTAGCTTACAGAAGCTTATACGGCCTACGTGATATCCCCACTATCCTGAGAGGGACCCTCCGGTATCCGGGGTTTTGTGCAGCATGGCACGCCCTGGTGCAAATCGGACTTACGGATAATAGCTTCCGTATTCCAAATTGCAGCTCCATGACTTACAGAGAATGGTTGGAGGCTTTTATCCGCCACAACAATCCGGGCAACAACCTCGAAGCCCGAACAGCAAGCTTCCTGGGAGAAGATCCAGAGAGCCCCGTGATGCAAAAGTTGGAATGGCTTGGCCTTTTCAGTGACCAGATGATACCGATTGACGAAGGCTCGCCAGCTCTTATCCTGGAAAATTTACTGCTTTCCAAATGGGAGCTGGGGCCAGAGGATAAAGATATGGTCATTATGCAACATGAATTTGATTACACCTTAGACAAACAAAACCATCGTATGATTTCATCCCTCGTGATGAAGGGACAAGACCCGCAGGATACCGCCATGGCCCGGCTGGTTGGACTACCTATGGGAGTTTTGGCCAAATTGATGCTCCAGGGAAAAATTAAGCTCGCCGGGGTGCAAATACCTGTGATGGCTGCCGTTTACGAACCTGTATTCTCCGAACTGGAAAATTACGGGGTCGTATTTCAGGAATACGATCAAATCAGGCCGTGAGATTGAGCATGAAGCTAAGTCGTGCGACGGCCATGCAGGCCTTTCACGTCATGCGCCAGGGTGGGGTAGTACTCACCTCGGTGCTGTTGGCAAAAAGCGCACTCGATACCTCGGAAATCGGCGAGTGGGAACTGTTGCTTTTTGTGGGCTATACCTTCAGTTTTTTCTGGGCTTCCGGATTGGTACAAGGCTTATTGACCATGTATCCAAAACTGGAGGTCAACACACAGAAATCACTGATTTTCAATACATATCTAATTTTCATCACTCTCAGTACCGCTATTGGTATGGCCTTGTGGGCTGATGACGGCAAATGGCTGGCAAAAGGGTTGAATCAACCGGAATTACCACATATCGGTCTGTATGCCTTGGTAATGGCTTTGCAACTGCCGGTATATCTGTTGGAAAACTTTTATTTGCTAAAAGACAAGCCGGGAAAAATTCTGGGATTCGGGATTTTTTCAGGTTTGGGTCAGGTGTTGAGTATTGGCATACCGGTATGGATAGGGGAGGGGTTGGAAGGCGGTCTTTGGGGTTTATGTGCTTTTACTGTAATTCGGCATATCTGGTTGTTGGTTTTTGTGTGGCGAAACGGAAGTTTCAGTCCCGATTGGCAGCTTTGCAGGAAGCTTCTTGTACTTTCAGCGCCGTTGATGGGATATTCCGCACTTGGAGGCATACAGATTGCCATGGCGGGCTGGTTGGTAGCCTGGTTTTATCCGGGCGATTCAGCGGCTTTTGCAGTGTATCGCTACGGTGCTCAGGAGTTGCCGTTTGCGATGGCCTTATCTACAGGTTTGGGTATGGCGATGCTACCCGAATTGGCCAAAAGCCCGGAATTGGCCTTGTCGGAGATCAAAGTCAGGAGCCTGCGGCTATTCCACGGTTTATTTCCCGTCGCGTTAATTATTATGTTAAGTAGCGAATGGTTGTTCCCATTTGTATTTCGCGAAGCATTTCAGGGTAGTGTACCGGTATTCAGGTGGTATTTGCTGATTTTGGTGACGAGGATGATTTTTTCCCGAACGATATTGATTGGTTTGGAGGCGAACAAAGCCGTTTGGTGGATATCCGTGGCTGAGGTAATTATTTTTGGTGTGTTGGGTTATGCGTTTGGAGCTGTTTGGGGGCTGGTGGGCATTGCTGCTGCAACCTTGGTGACTTATTCCCTGGAGAAGGTTTTGCTTTGCTGGTTGTTGTACCGGAAATTTGGCATTGGCGTGTCGGCATATACAGACATGAGGTGGTTTGCTATTTATGCGTGTTTGATGGTGGGTGCCTGGTTGGTCGGGCATTTTGGCTTTCTGTAATTTTTCCTATAATTTATATTATGTTAAGTAATGTTGGACAAACCCCAGGAAACCCACCCCCAGCAGTCGTCAGGAAGCAGACTAATGTCCCTCAGCCAATCCGATAAACGATTAGGATTTCAGCACACCAAGCGCTCTTCCCACTTTGGTGAAAGCGGCTACCGCCTGCTCGATATGCGCCTGCTCATGCGCTGCCGACAGTTGCACCCGAATTCTCGCTTTGCCTTTAGGTACGACCGGATAAAAGAAGCCTATGACGTAAATTCCTTCCTCCAACAGCCTGGCGGCAAATTCCTGCGCGAGTGGGGCGTCGTACAGCATGATTGGTACTATGGGATGCTCACCGGGAAGAATGTCAAACCCGGCAGTAGTCATGGCCTCTCGAAAGTACTTTGTATTGCGTTCGAGCTTGTCTCTCAATGCGGTAGAAGCAACAAGCATATCCAGCACTTTAATCGAAGCACCTACAATGGCCGGAGCAAGTGTATTGGAAAACAGGTATGGTCTGGAGCGCTGGCGCAGCATATCCACAATCTCCTTACGGGCTGCAGTGAATCCTCCGGATGCTCCGCCAAGGGCTTTCCCGTAAGTGCCCGTAACGATATCTACCCTGTTCATGACGTTGCGATATTCATGGGTGCCGCGGCCGGTAGCGCCAAGAAAACCGGTGGCATGACATTCATCAATCATGACCATGGCCTCGTAACGGTCAGCCAGATCACAAATTTTATCGAGCTGGGCAATGGTGCCGTCCATGGAAAAAGCACCATCGGTGGCAATCAGTTTTCGCCGGGCCCCGGCAGCCTGCTGAAGCTGTGCCTCGAGGTCGTTCATATCGTTGTGGCGATAGCGGAAACGTTTCGCTTTGCACAAACGGATGCCGTCAATAATGGATGCATGGTTGAGCTCATCGGAGATGATGGCATCCTCCTCGCCGAGCAAGGGCTCAAATAGTCCGCCGTTGGCATCAAATGCGGCCGCGTAGAGAATGCAATCCTCCATGCCGAGGAAGTCTGCCGTTTTTTGCTCCAGCTCCTTGTGAATGTCCTGTGTACCGCAAATAAAACGCACAGAGGACATTCCAAAACCGTGCGTCCGAATGGCTTCGATGGCAGCTTCAATTACCTCTGGATGGGAGGACAACCCGAGATAATTATTGGCACAAAAGTTCAGCACTTCCCTACCCTGGTCAGTGGCAATCTCTGGCCCCTGCGGGGTAATAATTATACGCTCGTTTTTATACAATCCCGCATCGCGGATTTCCTGCAGTTCAGCCTGCAATGTGCTTCTTACATTAGTGAACATCACAATTTGGTTTTATGGAGGCGAAATTAGCAAAAAGCGTGCGTCGAAAAAATGCCTTCCTTCCTTTGTGCTATTTTCAGATTGTTTTTGTTTTCTTATCTTTGATAAGCGCAAGGCCTTTTAATCTCCTCAATTCTATCAAATGGCGGCTTACTTCATAGGCTTTCTGGGAGCATCAGCGGCACTTCTGGCATGGATTTACGCCCATCGGCTAAATTATACCCAAAAAATCCTACCCATGCTGTTCTGGGGGTTCATGGGTGTGTATGCCCTCGGCCTGTTGTTCCTGCCTGTTTCCTTTAGCTCAAAAATGGGGTTGTTTGCCCGCGAGATGCTTATACTTTCGGGTAGCGCCCTAGGAGGGATGTTTTTTTTAAACAAAAAGGGCTGGACCCTTCCAGGAGCTGTTATGATCGCGGGATTGCTCCTACTTTACTCCGTTTTAGTTGTCCTGCCAGCTTCTCGCGAAACAGCCTCCCCTTCCCTATTGCATCCTGAAGGTGAATTGCTGATACAGGTTAAAACCGGAAAACAAGTTGCAGATTTACTAGCGCTCAAAAATCGCTATGATCTGAATATCAGTCCTGCTTTTGCCCCAAACAACCCTGAAATAACCCGCCTGGATGACTTTTTCGAACTCGATGTGCCCGCCCGCTATTCGTCCCGCCTCAAACGGATTGAACGGGCCTTGTACAAAAGCGGACTAGTGGATTGGGTAGAGCCCAATGAAATTGTAGCCCTTTCCCCCCTACCCTCTTCTTCAGGAGCTAAAGTTCAGGATGAGTATTCGATCAACGACCCCGCCCTTGATTCACTTTGGGGGTTTGACGCCATGAAAGTCAATGACTTATACCAACATTTGGAAAAATCTCGGATTACGCCCCGCAAAAAAGCACTCATCGTCATTCTCGATACCGGCATTGATGCGGGCCACGAAGATATCAGAGACAACTACCAGTCCATCTCGAAAGCATACGACAATGACCCCGTCAGTCATGGCACCCACTGCGCCGGCATTGCCGCTTCCGTATCCAACAATGGCAAAGGCATTGCCTCATTTTCTACTGATAACGCCTACTTCCGCGTTTCTTCGGTACGGGTACTCAATTCCGGGGGCTCCGGCACCCAGCAAGGCATCATCAAGGGCATGCTGGAGGCCGCAGATGCCGGCGCTGATGTCATTTCCATGTCGCTGGGCGGCCGCACCGGACAGGTTCGCCAAAACGCCTACAAACAAGCCGTGGAGTATGCCGCTAAAAAAGGCGCCGTCGTTGTAGCGGCAGCAGGGAACTCCAATCGGAACGCCAAAGAATTTGCGCCTGTCAACACCCCCGGCGTAATTGGCGTTAGTGCAGTGGATGCCGAACTGAACCGAGCTGCTTTTTCCAACTACGTAGCGGATATTCCTATGGCTCTTGCCGCCCCCGGAGTCGGTATTTTTTCTACCATTCCCGGCAACAAGTACGCCACCTATAACGGCACCTCCATGGCAACGCCTTATGTGTCCGGTTTGGTGGGGTTATTAAAAAGCGTGCGTCCTGAACTGACAACCCCCGAAATTTGGGAAATCCTGCACCGGACAGGCCGGGAGACCCGCAATACCCGTGAAACAGGGCGGCTTATTCAACCCGTCGATGCCCTCAAAGCCTTACAATGAACCCCGAACAGTACAAAAAGAACTGGAACTTCCAATTATGGGTAGTTGCCATCGGAATTTTCCTGATGGCCCTGAAATTCCTCGCGTGGTGGATAACCAATTCCAATGCCATCCTTACCGATGCCCTGGAAAGCATCATCAATGTCGTGGCCGGCTTTTTTGCCCTCTACAGTATAGGCCTCACCGCCAAGCCTAAAGATGCCGACCATCCCTACGGACATGGTAAAATTGAATTTCTGGCTGCCGGTTTCGAGGGTGCCCTGATTGCTGTGGCAGGATTGCTCATTTTGGGAAAATCTGCGTACAACCTCATTTACCCACAACCTCTGGAAAAAATAGACATTGGCCTTGCCATAACGGCATTTTCAGGATTGATTAACTTCGGATTAGGTTACTGGTTGGTTGGACGCGGAAAAAACACCCGATCGCTGACAGTGGAGTCTGAAGGGAAACACCTGTTGTCGGATGCTTACTCCTCCGCAGGCATCCTTGTGGGTATGGGGCTGTTGTGGTTTACCGGGGCAAGCTGGTTAGATAGTGTCACGGCCATGATTTTTGGTCTGTTTATTCTTTTTACCGGCTACAAGCTGCTTCGGGCTTCAGTTTCGGGTATCATGGACGAAGCTGATCCCGAGGTGATTCAGCATCTGGTAGATATTTTGGAGCGACATCGCAGGGCCAACTGGGTGGACATTCACAACCTGCGGGTTATTCGTTATGGAGCCGACATCCACGTGGATTGTCACCTGACTGTGCCCTGGTATTTCACTGTGGAGCAAGGTCACGATGAGGTGAAAAGGCTGGAAGCTTTGATACAGTCTGAAAGCCCCATGCCTGTGGAGCTATTTATCCACGCCGACCCATGCCGACCGCCGATGGCCTGTAGCATCTGCACCAAGCCTGATTGCTCGGAACGCAAGGCACCAATGGAGAAGGCTGTTCCCTGGACGCTTGAACATTTGCTGTTTCTGAGAAATCATCAGGAATTGCCCTCCTGATCAACGCCTTCTTCCTCTTTTTGGGCCAACGACACCCAAAAGTCCGCGCATAAGCTCTCTGGTAAAGGCCTTTGTTATGGGACTGTTCATTACTTTTTCAAAAGTGCTTTTCTCCGGTCGGGTAGTTTTAGTTTGAGATTTCTCCTTCTCCTTCACCTCAGCTTCCTCCTCCTGCTCCTTTCTTACCAATTCCATTTTTGCAGATAAAATCTCGTGAGCGCTTTCGCTGTCAATGACCTCATTGTATTTGCGGGCAATGTAGGATTTATCCACTATGGCATCCATTTCATCGTCTGTCAGCACGTCCATGCGGGATTGCGGCGCCCGCAACAGGACATGCGCTAGGGGTGTGGGAATACCCTTTTCATTCAGCGCGGTGAGAAAGGCCTCTCCGATACCGAGTTCCGTGATGAGCTGGGCGACATCGTAAAATTCGGTGATCGGATAGTTCTCGGCTGCTGTGTTGATGCTCTTGCGATCCTTGGCCGTAAAGGCCCTCAGCGCATGCTGCACCTTCAAACCGAGCTGTCCAAGGATATTTTCCGGGATGTCTGCCGGACTTTGAGTAACAAAAAATACCCCCACGCCCTTGGAGCGAATGAGTCGCACAATCGCTTCGATCTGACTGAGCAGCGCTTTGGAGGCTTCTGCAAAAACAAGGTGCGCCTCCTCTATAAAAATGACTAATTTAGGTTGGTCAAGGTCGCCTTCTTCAGGGAAGGTGGCGTAAATCTCGGCCAGCAATTGAAGCATGAAAGTGGAAAACAACTTCGGTTTGTCCTGAATATCCGTGAGTCTGACAATGGATATCATACCATTCCCATTTTCATCAAAACGGCAGAGATCGTCAGGATCAAACGAACGTTCCCCGAAGAATTTATCCGCACCCTGCTGCTCGAGCTCCACAATTTTGCGCATCAGCGTGCCTACCGTACTGGAGGATATTGTGCCGTATTGGGCAGAAATTTCTTCCTTGCCGGGTCCGGAAATAAACTGAAGTACTTTCTTAAA
Source organism: uncultured Saprospiraceae bacterium (assembly GCA_964439115.1). Lineage (GTDB taxonomy): Bacteria > Bacteroidota > Bacteroidia > Chitinophagales > Saprospiraceae > UBA2329. Next base: position 3,225 of record CAYTNI010000065.1, on the reverse strand, counting down.
ATCTGCTAAGTCCACCAGGGGCCACTGGTTGTCGTCGCAATATTTAAACACAACCGCCACTACCCCACCCTGGGTTTCGTTGAGTTCCAGAATTTTGGAAAACAAAACCGGGCCAAACTCCGTCACCGTGGCACGCAGCTTTGCCCCTTTTTCGTTGGAAAGAGTTAAAAATTCCACCGGACTGGAATCTGGTTTGAAAGGCTCCCCTATCTTGGCATGCCGGTCTTCAATTTTGGGATTCGAAGTGCCCGGAACGGCCACACCACTGAGGTCGCCCTTGATATCCATCATGAGCACAGGGACGCCTTTTGCCGATAGTTGTTCGGCAATTACCTGAAGGGTTTTTGTTTTACCCGATCCCGTTGCACCGGCTATCAATCCATGGCGGTTAAGAGTGCGCAAAGGCAATTTCACCTGCAAGCCCGGAATAGCTTCCCCATCGAGCATGGCACCGCCAATAATGATGGAATCGCCTTTGAATGTATAACCCTGCTGAATGGTATCCTTGAATTTCTCGTGATTCGCCATGTTGATTTCGTTTATGCCTTATGAACAAACCTTTATATTAATTTTCCTCCCACAAAGGTAGGTTAAAATTACTTTCCATCATTTCTTCACGGGTGTCATCGAGGAATTTGGGAAAAAAATCCAAACCGGTTACTTTCTCCACTTCATTGACGGCAACGGCAAAATCGAGGAGCCGTTGTGGTGTGTTCCATGCTTCATGTGGAAAAATAAACCCTATTGCCGCCGCATTACCGCCCTCGCTGACGGCCAGCATGACCTGGAAGTAAGCATCAGGCACTGCTGCTGTGCTGCTGCCTGATGCCACCAACAACGGACCGCTAATTACAAACAGTGAGTCAGTCACCCTTGCAAGGCGCAGGGTTTTTAACTGTAAATCTCTCCATATATTTCCATGAAAATCAGTCAATTGCGGACAAATACTTCCTACGAATAAAGGATTATCTTCATTATCCTTAAAGATAGAATCAATTGAAATAGGAAAAAGAGAAGCCGGGACGTACTTGGTGGATTCTGTATCCCAATTACCGGCAGATATGGAAAAGTCGGCATCACTGTAAGATGGATCCGGAAGTAAGCGGCCCACACTATCCGAAATAAGCAGGCAAGCGGCCCATTCTGCCATTCCATGCGTGGAATCCCAGGAAATCCAGTATCTGCCCGCGCCTGCGATTTGCCCTGTAGAAGAGGCCGGGAGATAATTGGGTAATATTTGCTTTTTTTCTTTTGCCATTGGTATTGTTCTACCGGCAAAAAAGTAAAACAGGTATATCAATGCCACCAATATGCCGGCCAGTAAACTAACCCGCACCACGGTTGCTGCCGCGTTACCCGTTTTGGAATAGTTGCGCCGAAATTTTGCCATGGGCTCAAAGCTTGCCTGTTCGTTTAATTTCGACAATTTCTACCCGACGTTCCCGCATGGCGCCGATGTTATATACTGACCCCCTAAGATCGTCGAGCGCATCGCTGATTTCCTTGGACGCAGTAGTTTCTCCGAAAGAGCGCTCACTGACTTTCAGTTGTCCCTTTTGAAGGAAGGGCTGAAGAATGCCCTGCTCCCAGGTGTCAAAATGATTGCGCAAACTACTGATGCGCCTTGCTCCCAAGGCCAGGTTGTAATCGGATTGCGCCCTGGGACTGGTAAATCCCTTGATAAATATTTCTACCTGGTCGCCAGCTTCCAGCCGCTTGAGGAGAATCTGCGAAAACAAAATGAGATAATCCCGCCCCTTTCCAATTTCCTGTTCAAAAAAGGCATCCATGCGATCTTCTGCATCCGATTTGGCATCACCTTCCAGACTGGTGGCACAGTTTTCCAGATAGACAGATTTTTGTCGGTAGTATCGTTCAAAGGTTTGGAGGTATGATTGCGAGGTTGTGGTCCTTCGGGTACGCCTGTCCGGTTCGTCATTGTCGAAGTAAAGTGCAAGTGGAAGGAAGTCTTCCAGCGTCTCCGGCAATTTGTCGGGTGTTTCATTCAGTGCGGCATCCTGGACGGTATAGCGGTCAAGGGTATCGGTCTGCATGGAGTCTGAGGCAACCGGGTCTTGCGGTGGAATTCGCCGAAAGAGGTACAAATCATTACAACAAGCCTTATTATCGGCATCCAAAAAGAGGGAGCCAGGCCGATTGGAGGCGAAATAACCAGACATACCATCCGGGGAAATCATAGGATAAACATCGTTGTAACTGGTGTTTAAAGGGCTGCCGGCATGTTGCGGCATTTCCCATTCCACATTTTTTTTGCTGGAATAGATATCAAATCCGCCCAGACTGTTTCTACCGTCGGTACTGAACCATAGAGTTTGGCTCGGCGTATGAAAAAAGGGCGTAATGTCATCCCCGGAAGTATTAATGGCACTCAACGGTTCAGGATTTCCGAAAACACCTTTGGAATTGATTATGACTTTCCAGACATCGAGACCACCGATGCCCCCCGGCCTGTCGGAAACAAAAAAAAGTGTTTCCGATTGGGCTATAGAGTCAAATCCAATGGCGGGCTGCGTAGTGGTAAACCCCGGAACATTGAAGGGCGCAGGCATTTTTACCTCAGTGCCCCGCCAGCGGCCCCGCTTGTCCGGATCGCGGTAATACAGGGCACAGCGGATTTCGGAGGCATTGACGTATTCGCAGCGGGTGTAGTAAATTCTTCGGGTCAAAGGGCTTATCGCTACATGGGCGGTGTGCCGGTCTTCCAGATTGATGGCATCGCGCAGGGGTTTGGCAGTAGATCCGTTGTTGCTGTATAAAATCTTGGAAACCATCCTTTTGGGAGTATGTTTGTCATTTTTATACTCAAAACGCAACGCGGAGAAATAAAGGGTATCACCAAGGGCAAAGGGTCCGAATTCTGAGTATGCCGTATTGACTTGTTTACCCAGTCTGACAATTTCTATGCTTTCGGGGGTATCCGTAATTTGCATGGCCCAGGTGCACTGCTCCAATTGATCTTTTGCACGCTGTGCATGAACGGGGTCTCCAGCGCCAAATTTGCTCAGGTATTCGGCAAAATGCTGTTGTGCCTGTACATAATTTCCCATCGCTTTTTCGGCCATTCCCAACTGAAACCAGATTAAGGGATAACGGGAAGACTCCGGGTGTTCCCGCAATTTAAGGTACCGGGTTTTGGCCACTTCAAAAGCGTTAAACCGCATAGCTATGGAAGCGTATTTGAAGGAAAGGTCAAGGTCATCAGGG
>CAYTNI010000064.1:0-11540 GCA_964439115.1 uncultured Saprospiraceae bacterium | reverse complement strand
AGCCTGAGCAAATAGGCGCCTTTGGCGAGGCGATTGCCGGTGTCAATTTCGAGGAAAGCCCCCGGATTGGCAGACTGCCCCTTCAGTACTAAGCGACCAGCCATATCGAACAATTCATAACGAAGTGGTCTTTCTATCAACCCATTGAACGTAACGCCTATTGTCTGCCCGAACGGTACAGGAAAAACCCTGTTTACCTGCCCGGCTGCCTGTGCGCGCTGCATTGCAATGGTCGGAGAATAAAAAACGTAATTGTAGCCCGTCGGCGTATTTTCATTGATAACCTTCAGTCGGAAAAAATACAAATTCCGGAGGCCCAATGAAGTTTGTGTATAGGATTGCGGAAAAGCAGTAAGGATTCCAGTGGCATTGACCGTGGCGATTTTCTCAAAATCTCTCCCGTTAATGGATCTTTCCACTTCAAACTGCCTGCAGTAATACTCCAGTTCCGTATCCCAATCCAACCTGATTTCCGTGGTATTGGGAAAGCTACCCCTAAAATTGACCAATTGGGTGACCAACTCTCCTTCATACTTGTTGATGCGCACATCGTCCAGCACTACGCCGGCATGAACACCGGAACCATCAGACTGAAACACTATGCGGAACGCCACGTTGGGATTACCCCCCAATTCACTGACATTCACTCTGTAGTTCTCCCAATTGGGGCGATTGGACGTAAAATAGGCATCGCCTACCGGGAAGGCTGCTCCAGGCACGTTGTTGTTGCGGAAATTGTACCATCCGGTTCCGGTCTGGTTGATGAGTGGCGCCCAGGTACCGCCTTTATCGGTAGAATATTCCACCCTAAATCCATCCAGTCCATTTTGGATTTCCCATTTCGCCCAAAAACTAAAGTCATAGAACGTTATATCCGACATATCGAAATTGGGCAGATAGAGGATGGTACGCGTATTGGGCTGGTAGGATGACTCCTCTAATCCCAGTACGAAGGCATTTTCTCCACTGCGCACCCCGTCTTTTTTGGCGATGGTGGATTTTCCGCGCTCAAAGGAGGAGCCGCTCAAGGTATGTACGGCATACTGCTCGGTGAAGCCCTCAAAATCTCCGCCATAGGCCGGGTAGTCCGGATTGTAGGGAAGAGGGCGATTGGGTAAAACCGTATGAGTGGAGCTTATACTCAGCGTACCGTTGATGGTCAGCCTGACATTAAAGGTGCCGATGTTGGCGAAGGTGTGTTGGGGGTTGGGCAGAATGGACGTTGTACCATCGCCGAATTCCCAAAGGAAAGAAGATGCATTGGAAGATAAGTCGCCTATAAAACGGACCGGCACGCCCTGATAGGACACAGGCTCATATACGGCCCGCACTGCAGGCTCTGCAAAAACCTCACTGGTGAACAGCCCGCGGCCATGAGTGGCTGCAAGTACTACGCGGTCGGAGCGACGCACTTTGAGCATATCGGTGCGCACTAAGGGAATGCCAATTTCTGGAAGGGGCGGCAGCCACAGGGTGTTTGCGCCGTCGAGTGCCTCCGATATCCAGACCCCAGCTTCGGTGGCAATCATGGCTTGCCTGCTGTCGGAGGGGTTGAAAATACCCCATCGCACGGGCATATCTGGCAGATTACCTTCGATATTGACCCAGTTTTGCCCTCTGTTGAAGGATTCAAACACACTGGGAACCCCATAATTGGAGACCGTAGCAAGGAGGTGGTCGGGATTGCCAACTTCGATATCCAGGCTGGATACCGTACCCGGCAGGGGAGCCAGAGCTACCCCGGTAACGGTGGTTCCGTCATTCGCATTGTCCACCATGAAGATACGGCCACTGCTGAAAGACCCGAAATATACACGGTTGGGCGTGTTGGGGTCAACGGAGATACAGGAAATATTGACATCAAAGGTTTGGATATCCACCAGTTCAGTGGTACCTGAAATTACATTCCAGCGGTAGAAGTCCCCGCCGTCGGTTTCTGTTTGGGAATAGAGTATTTTGGTGCGACTGTCATAATCGGACACTGCGATAAACCTGCCGTCGAGGTCTGCAGCTCCGCTGAAGGTTTGTCCACCATCTGTACTAAGCGAATAATTGCCGAACTGAGAGGAGACCATCTGTATATCCGGGGTTTCCTGGTCAATATGACAATACATGCCATCGCCGCCCCGAACGGTTCTGCCGGAACTAATTCCAGGCGCATTCATCTGGATGGAGTTGTTATCCTGGGTTCCGCCGAGGATGTAATCGGAGCCTGCTTCCGGGTGTAATGCACAGGCATAGAATTGTGTGACATTAAAATTGCGCTTTCGGCTGGGCACATTGGCCGAAGAGCCTGTAGTGGAGCGATAAATACCACCGTCATTGCCGAAATAGGCAACCCCTTGCTGTTCAGGATCAAATAACACCTTGTGCTGATCCACGTGCATGTTGTTGGCGAAAAAGCTCCAGGAAATCCCTCCGTTAACAGAACGCATGATACGAACACCTCCGGCGATGACATGGTTGGGATCGAAGGGATCCACTGCGATTTCCAGATCGTACCATGCCTGTCCGTTGGTGAATTCCGAGCCGTTGTTGTTGTTCGGGCGGGCGCGCTGGATCCATGAAGTGCCGCCATTGTTGGTGACATAGACATTGGTGGCTGCGCCGTCCATGCTGCCGATGATGTAGATTAAGTTCGGATTGTTAGGGCTTACGGTCATTTCCACCCGAGCCAGACCTTGAGGAAAGCCGGTTGCCGCTGTGGCGATATTTTGCCATGAGCCGGGGTCACCGCTGGGGGATCGCCAGACGGCATTCGCATTAGAAGCAAAAAACAGGTTTGCAGAAGGAACAAATTGAACATCAAACATATCGTTGTTGGCGAGGCCGGCGCTAATACCGAGTACACGTGTCCATGATTCGCCGCCATCCCTACTTCTCATCAAACCTTGATTGGTAGCGGCATACACGTCACCGGTTTGAGGGTGTACCAGAAGGTCGCGGGTAAATCGGAAATTAGAAATAAGCGTTGAGCTCAGTACCTGCCAGGTTTCACCACCATCATCCGAACGAAAAATTCCCCGGCCCCTGACAGCATCAATATTGCTGAAGCCCTCCCCGGTTCCCATGTACATAATCTGAGGGTTTTGTGGATCCTGAGCGAGTGCGCCGACTGCCATATTCTCGAGATAATCACTTACTATTTCCCATTCCGGGGGGTCGGCGCTGATGTCGTTGCATTTCCACAGACCTCCGGACACAGATCCGGCCCAAATAGTGCGCCGCGTAGGGTCATTGCGGTCTATGAGAATTGCGCGGGTACGTCCGGCATAGTTATCGGGGCCACGTTCGCGCCACAATGCGTCGGGAAGGTCATTGAAAGCCTTTTCACGGCGAACCATTTCCTGCTGCAACCTCTGTGCATATTCGATGGCGGCAGCGAGGCGTTCCGTAGGCGGATAGCCGAGTGCGGGATCTTTCGTCCGTTCGAAATTATCTTCAAGGGCGTACTTAATACTAAGCGCTTTTCTATGGCTAAGCCCACGGGAGCGGACCTCATCAGGCAGCTCAGTCATAGGAATCCACAAAGCGAACAAACAAATACTCCACACTATCAGGCGCAGCCCGGCGCCCGGCCATTTCAATTTCATCATCAGGAAGTGCTATATGGATGAACAACATTGCAAAATTAGCTAATTTCACGGCAAGAAAAACGTACAACATGCCTCATTTCGTCGTTTTGCGACTTATTCCTGCAATTTGCTTTGGATTACTTTCCTGCAGCGCGTCTTTGCTTTGGGGGCAAGCCGCAAAAATTTATACTCAGGAGATTCAACAATGGCGCGAAGAAAGAGTTGCAACGCTAAAGGCGCCCATGGGATGGCTTTCTCTGGCCGGCCTTTACTGGTTGAAGGAAGGCTCTCAGACCTTTGGCTCTGACCCAGCCAGTCAGGTGCGGTTCCCGGAAGATGCTCCCCCGCAAATGGGTGTTTTTCATCGCCGCGGCGACTCCGTCCGGATGGAACCAGCACAATGGGTGCCCGTATTTTCAGAGGGACAGCGCGTATTTTCCACTACGGCTTTCCCCGGTGGCCAAATCTTTCAATCGGGTAGATTTTCCTGGACCTTGCTCAGGCGGGGCAACCGAATTGGGGTAAGGTTGTGGGATTCGAAGCATCCCTCCATATCCCGTTTTAAACCCATTGACTATTTTCCGACAGATGAAAAATGGAAGGTCGAAGCTGAATTTGTCGCCTGGCCGGAACCTCGTACGGTCATGGTATCCAATATCCTCGGAATGGAAGTGCCTCAAAAAAGCCCGGGGGTTTTGAAGTTCCGCTACAAGGGGCAATCCTTTACCCTCACTGCATTGGAGGAAAGTCCGAATAGTTTTTTTATTGCCTTTGCGGATGAGACTACAGGGGAAGAAACTTATGGGGGCGGGCGATACCTATCAGTACCTGTACCGGATAAAAATGGTCGCACTCATATCGACTTTAACAAAGCCTATAATCCTCCATGTGCATTCACAGCTTACGCAACCTGCCTGCTTCCAGGTGCTGAAAACCGCCTTGATTTACCCATCCTGGCGGGGGAAAAAAACTACCACCACAGCGAGGATTTGGCAATTCCCAACCCAAGGGGCAACTTCAGTTTTGCCATCCTGACGGATACTCATATTGGCGGAAGCCCTACCGCATGCGAGGATCTCCGCCGCACCATAAAAGACATCAATGCAGATACCAGCCTGGCTTTTGCCATCCTCACAGGAGACGTCACCGAACTAGGATGGGATGAAGAGCTCGATACGGCCAAGGCCATTCTCCGGGAGCTCCAAAAACCCCTGTACATCATCCCCGGCAACCACGATACCAAGTGGTCAGAAAGCGGAAACCAGAGTTTTAAGCAAATTTTTGGAGGAGAAAGGTTCTTTTTTAAATATGGCGGCTATGCCTTTGCCGGTTGCAGCAGCGGCCCCAATATGCGCATGGCGCCCGGACTGGTTCCCGCCGAAGATTTATTTTGGCTTGACTCCATTGTCAATCACCTGCCGTCTGACCAACCTTTGCTTTTCTTCAACCATTACCCCCTCGACTCCAGTCTAGGCAACTGGTACAAAGTCATTGATATTTTGAAACGCGCCAATACACAGGCTACTTTTTGCGGCCATGGGCACACCAATAAAATTCTTTCTTCGGAAGGCATACCGGCTTCCATGTTGCGCTCCAACCTGCGAGGAAAAGCAGAGGTTGGCGGATATACCATTGCCACCATTACAGACAATCTCCTCGAACTTGCCGTACGACTTCCCGGAGTACAAACCAAACCTGCCTGGCGGGGTATCCCTCTAGGCCCCAAAGATTATGCGCAGGACACCACAGCCTGGCCAAGACCCTCCTTCGAAGTCAATCAAAAATACCCTGAGGTCAGGCCACTTTGGAAAATTCAGGATGTGTGCGATATCGGCTCGGGGATTGTGGTTGCTGACCACCTGGCATGGTATGCCAATACCTGTGGTGAAGTCAAGGCCATTCTTATGGAAAACGGCACCGTTTCATGGACTTTCCAAACCGGCGGAAAAATCTATGCCACCCCGGCAAAGGTAGGTCAAAGGCTTCTGATTGCTTCCACCGACAGCACCCTGTATTGCCTCGATGCCTACTCCGGAGCGCTGCTCTGGACACACAAATCGGGGAAAGCGCTTGTCGCCTCTCCGATTGTAGCCGGGCAGGCTGTTCTGCTGGGCACCTCGGAAGGTGTTTTCAAGGCGCTGCAATTAGAAGACGGCAATCTGCTTTGGAGTTACTCCGGAATTGGCGCCTTTGTAGAAACTAAACCCGTGGCGGATGATAAAAGAGTCTATTTCGGAGCCTGGGATCGCCATTTTTATGCCCTCAACCTGAGTGATGGTTCGCTCGCCTGGAAATGGAATAATGGTCTCCCAAACAGAATGTTTTCACCCGCGGCTGTGTTTCCGGTAATGGGCAATCAAAAAGTGTTTATCGTAGCACCAGACCGCTATGCCACTGCGCTTGACGCTGAAACCGGCGAGGTAGTCTGGCGATCTGCCCGCAAATTGGGCCGGGAATCCATCGGCATTTCGGAAGACCAACAAACCCTGTATGTCAAATCCATGAATGATACTATTTATGCCCTGGATGCAGTTGGCAATTCCCTACGTTATCGCTGGGCTATGGATTGTGGCTACGGTTACGACATTGCACCTTCCCCCCTGGTAGAATCCGAGGGCCTTTTGTTTCTACCCACCGATAAAGGAACAATTTATGCACTGGATGTACACACCCAAAAGATTGCATGGATTCACAAACAAGGTAATGCACTGATCAACAGTGTATTTCCACTTCGCGACCAGCGCCTTCTGGGTACCTCGATGGATGGCCAGGTCTTTTTGTTACATTTCCCTCCTGATTAGCGTTGTGGGAGAAAAACCTCTATCAAGATACCATTTGACACCTTAAAAGAATAAGCAGTGGGAAAAATCTGAGTTTTTTGACTGTATTTTTCACTTAAAGTGGAGATAATATTGTCTTTCTGTTCAGAATCCGCGAAAATCAAAACACACCCGCCAAAGCCGCCCCCAACCTGACGGGCGCCCCATACCCCCGGGTGTGACATGGCTAAATCAGCCAGCAAATCTGTTTCTGGGCAGGTGACCTCGTAATCGTAGCGGAGACCCTGGTGCGAAACCCATAAAAGCTGACCCAAAGAAGCCGTATCGCCGGCCTGAATGGCTTCCACCGCCAGCTCTACCCGGCGATTCTCCTCCAATACATAAGACGCCCTCCTGAAATCTACAGGATGAATGGCTTCGGCAAAGGTGCTCAGCATATCCGGGTGTACATCCCGCAGGCTGTTAACATCCGGCCACCTTTTTCTTAGCAAGGCCACCACCTTTTCACAGGAAGCTCTTCGGTCATTGTAACCAGATTCGGCGGCCAAAGCATGTTTCACCCCGGAATCAAACAGCAGCAATGATCCTTTACCCCAATCCACATTCAGGTACTGAAATTCAAGGCTCCGGCAATCCAAATGCAACAAATGCCCGGCTTTGCCGAAAAGGACAGCATATTGATCCATCAACCCGCACTGCAACCCTACCAGGTGCTCGGCAGACTGAGCCAGGGTCGCCACTTGCGGAAGTGGTATTTCCCAACCCTGCCACGCAGATAACGCACTGATTAAACCACAACACAAAGCTGCCGAAGAAGATAAACCTGCACCAATGGGGATATTTCCGCCAAAAGCCACCCGGAATCCCGGTACAGGCAAGCCCGAACCCTGTAAAACAGCCACGACCGCCCGGACATAATGCTGCCAGGCATTACCATAGACATCGCCCAGCTCGGATATCCGAAATTGAATCTTTTCCTGGAAGTCTGCAGCGAAAACCTCTACATCTTCCGCGCCGGCGCTCTCCCCTAAAGCAATAAAGATATACCTGTCAATCGCACCGGGCATCACCCAACCAAGATTATAGTCGGTATGCTCGCCGATGAGATTAAACCTGCCAGGTGCACGTACCCAAAGCTCCGCAGCGGTCTGAAAAACCTCCAGGAATTTCCGGTCAATATCTTCGCAACTGTTCATTCACCATGAAATTTATTTTCTTTGTCAGATGAAATTCGACGAAAAAGCAAATGGAATCGTACAGCGCATGCTGGAAAACGATGCCTTCAGTAAGTGGCTGGGCATTGAATTACTCACAGTAAGCGAAGGGCACTGCTCCTTGCGCATGACACTCCGCCCGGAGATGCTCAATGGATTTGGCATAGCCCACGGCGGGATAACCTACTCATTAGCCGACAGTGCCCTTGCTTTTGCCTCCAATGCGCAGGGAAGAAAAGCGGTATCTGTAGAAACTTCCATCTCGCATACCAGGGCGCTCCACGCCGGAGACATCCTGGTGGCCACTGCCGAGGAGGAACATCTCGGCGATAAAATAGGAATTTACCGCGTCATGGTTCGCCTCGATTCAGGGGAGACCGTAGCCGTTTTCAAAGGAGTAGTCTATCGCACCGGAAAAGACTGGTAGTATCATGCTTCCTTCTGGCGGGCAAAATTCCAAAGCAGTAACGCCAACCCCATGAAAGCCGCCAAACCGAGGATATCCCCCCAAGAGCCGAGTTGTTCACCGATACCTGTATTCAAATAGCTTATGACGCTACGCGGTTCTCCCGTGCTATCTTTTCCGATGGAAGTACCCAACATGATGGCAATGACAATACCCATTATAGATCCACCGGCAATCAATCCGGAGCTGAACAAAGCGCCGGGGCCAATATCAGAATCAGCTTTTCCTGATTTATTAAACTTATCGGCAATCCACTTTACCATTCCGCCAATCAGCAAGGGGGAAGAGGTGGAAAGCGGCAGATAAGCTCCCACTGAAAAAGCTAAGGAATTGACACCGCAAAGTTCTACCACGGCGGCAATACCCATGCCTGCAATGACCAGACCCCAGGGCAGATTCTGACTCAGCAAGCCCTTGATGACCGTGGCCATAAGAGTGGCCTGAGGTGCCGGGAGCGGGTTGGGATGCTCAGCTGTAGCCTCTCCGATGCCGATGGTGCTTTCCAGCAGCAACATGGTGAAACCTATTACAGTTACAGACACCAACACCCCAATAATAAGCCCTAGCTGTTGTCTGATGGGCGTTGCTCCAAGGATATACCCGGTTTTCAAATCCTGCGAAGTGGCCCCGGCATTGGCCGCAGCAATACACACAATAGACCCTACCACCAATGCAATAGGCTGATAAGCATCGCCACTCCATCCTACCCCTAAGAAAATCAGAGAGGTGGCCATCAGGGATGCAATCGTCATCCCCGAAATCGGATTGGAAGAAGACCCAATCAACCCCACAATGCGGGAGGAAACTGTGACGAAGAAAAAGCCAAAAACGATGATGAGGAGTGCAGAAAGCAGATTTGTGGGCACGTTGGGCAGCACGGTCATCAGCACCAACAGTACCGCGCTGCCAATGAGTACGAACATCAGCGGGATATCTTTTTCCGTGCGAATTTGTTCGGTTTTTCCCGACGCAGCAGACCTGCTTTCGCGAAAATCCTTGAAGGAGTCACGGAAAGCCTGGACGATGGTAGGGATGGTTTTAATCAGGGTAATCAATCCACCAAAAGTGACCGCACCGGCGCCAATGTAACGGATGTAGCGGTTCCAGATCTCTCCGGGCCCCATTTCCGAAATGAGACGGGTTGTTTCCGGTGCGAGCGGCCCCGTGAGTCCGTCACCAAAAATAGTAATGAGCGGAATCAATACCAGCCAGGATAGAACACCTCCTGCCGCCATGATACCGGCAATTCGCGGGCCTATGATATAGCCGACGCCCAACAGCTCGGGGGTAATTTCTCCGCTGACGGAACCATTCGGCAGGGCAGAATTTCTTTTAAAAATTATGGCCGGCGCTTCCTTCCACAGGCCAACGACCGACATAAGAATCTTGTACAAAAAGGCTACCCCAAGGCCGTAGTAAACCTTTTGCGCCAACTTACCACCCTTTTCTCCGGCGATGAGCACATCAGCACAGGCCGTGCCCTCGGGATAAGGCAACTTACCATGCTCCTTGACAATGAGCGAACGGCGCAGCGGAATCATGAACAATACGCCCAGAATACCGCCAATCAGGGCCAGCACAAAAATCTGAAAGTATTGAAAATAAGCCCTTCCTCCGCTAAGAAAAAGCAATGCCGGAAGGGTGAATACCACACCGGCAGCAACAGATTCCCCGGCAGAGCCGATCGTTTGAACGATATTGCTCTCGAGAATGGTGGCCTTACCAAACTTCTTAAATATAGAAATGGCCAGTACCGCGATGGGAATCGAGGCACTCACCGTGAGCCCGACCTTAAGTCCGAGATACACTGTAGCAGCTCCGAAAAGTACACCAAATACGGCACCCAACACTATGGCCTTGACCGTAAATTCGGGGATAAAGTCCCTGGCAGATATATATGGTTTGAAAGAATTTTCCTGAGACATGACCTTTTTATTGACATACGGGCTGCCGAAAAATTATCCGACAGCCCGTATAGAGGTTATTGACAAAAAATTATTTTACGCCGTGCATCCAGCGGCTCACCATAGGGCCGAGGAGGAACAACAGACCACCACAGGCGATGGCAATCAGGCCGAGGAGACGGAAAACGCCAAGGCTCAGCTTCAGTGAATCCGCCTTGAGGCAGGAAATCACTGCACCGGTAGAACTTGCCTCCAATAGTGTTTTGTATTCAGCCTTGCTCACTTCCCTGACGCCCTCGGAAAAAGAGGCATCCTGAGTCAGGAATGAGGTAAAAGATGCATCCAGTGCATCTTGTTGCTCCTGGCCGCTGAGATTCATGGCTTTTTCCTTGAGTTCCACTATCTGAACGGTAGCCCTGTAGTATGGATTGGGATTGGCCTCTACATTCAGATTGGAAATGAACTGATCGCTGACGAGGGTATTTTCGAGACCTTGCTCACCTATTCTGTCTGCATTTTCCAGAATGGCATATTCCAACCGGTCATCGGCGAAGCAGTTTTTGAAATTATCCCCTGTAACAATCGCCACCTCATCCACGGAGGTCAGGTTGGCGATGTACTTGCCGGCCTGGTGAGCGATGGAGGAGGACAAAAACCAAATGCCCATCAGGAAGCCCACAATTTGTGAAGGCGCCAATTTGGTGACGAGGGAAAGGCCCACCGGCGAAATGGTGAGTTCACCGAGGGTGTGCAGCATATACAGGAGGATGAGGAAAATAGCGGGTACGAGGCCGGCAACGGCGGCAGTGCTTCCCAGGTTGAGCACCAAAAAGCCAAGTCCAAGTAAAACCAAGCCAGAACCGAACTTATAAGGAGCTGCCGGCTCGCGATTTATCTGACCCAGTTTAATCCAAAGCCAGGAGAAAATCGGAGCAAAAATCATGATGAAAAGCGGGTTGACCGACTGGAAGAACGTAGTGGTCAACTCTGTGCCCATAAGGGTTTTATTCACGTTGCGATCCGTGAACAGGTTCAGTGCTGAACCTGCAAGCTCGAAGAAAGTCCAGAATACCGTGGTGAAGAGCAACAGGAGCAAAATGACCCAGATGCGCTGTCGTTGCGCTTTTTCGTACTGCCCCGACAGATAGAGCATGTAAATGATGACAGAGGTTCCAATTACGCCCAGAATGACATCCACGAAAGTGTCATTTTTGAGTAAAAGCCATGAAACACCCACAAGCACCACGGTGGCGAGGTAGGGAACTAATTTGCCGTCAATTCCGGCGAAGTTTTGAACTTCAGAGGGCTCGAGTCCGATGGGGCGGTAGGATGTCATTTCCTTGCCGGCCTCGTCCACGTTAGTTTCCAGCCAACCCTTGGATTTAGCCCATTCGAAGGTGAGCCAGCCGACTACCATGCCGATACCGGCGGTGAGGAAGCCGTATTTCCAGCCCTCGATTTCGCCGATGGCACCGCAGGTTAGCGGAGTCAAAAACGCACCGATATTAATACCCATGTAGAAAATGGTGAACGCACCGTCGCGACGGGAGTCTCCTTCTTTGTAAAACTTACCAACCATGGAAGCAATATTGGGCTTGAAG